>NZ_JBFUHV010000129.1:0-26419 GCF_056402215.1 Rhodococcus sp. P4_B6
GGCGTCCCGTTCGTCCGGGGACCCGGGCAACCCGGCCACGCGTGCGGCGTCGGAGAGCACCGACTCGAGCATGGCGGGGGTGAGACGTCCGGTGAACGTGTTCTGCTGGCTGACGTGGTAGCAACCGAACAGGTGCAGGGGACGTTCGGCGCCGGCCAGTTCGACGTGCGCGCCGTGCCCGAACTTGGGTCGCGGCCGGGGGACGGCCCAGCCGGCGTCGTCGAGGACGGGGAGCAGCGACTGCCAGCCGAATCCGCCGAGCACGATCACCGACCGCAGACCGGGTTGCAGGATGCGCAGTTCGGCGTCGAGCCAGTGGCGGCAGTTGTCGCGTTCCTCCGGGGTGGGTTTGTTCGCGGGCGGCGCGCAGTGCACCGGGGACGTGATCCGGACGCCGAACAGTTCGAGGCCGTCGCCGATGTGGGTGGCTGTCGGCTGGCTCGCGAGACCCACGGCGTGCAGGGCGGCGTAGAGGAAATCGCCGCTGCGGTCTCCGGTGAACATGCGCCCGGTCCGGTTCGCGCCGTGCGCGGCGGGCGCGAGGCCCACGATCAGCAGGGACGCGTCGGCCGGACCGAATCCGGGAACCGGACGGCCCCAATAGGTTTCGTCGCGAAACGACGCGCGCTTGTCGCGTGCGACCGTCTCCCGCCACTCGACGAGGCGTGGGCACGCCCGGCAGTCGATGAGGTGGGCGTCGAGACCGGCGATGTCGGTCAGCGCCGCGCCCACACGTCACCTCCGCCGGGTGTCACCGACTCGATGAGCGACCACGCCTGATCGGCAGGCAGGTCGATCACCAGGTACTTTCCGGTGCCGGCGGGGGTCGCGGCGATGACGGTCGCCACCCCGGCCCGCCGCTGGAAGAACGTCTGGCGGACGGTCCACCCAATGATGCCGTCGGCCTCGAGGCTGTCCCGGGCGCGGTCGAGGGAGCCGCTGCGGGTGATCAACCACCCGGGCAGCACCGCGTGACCGAGACCGCGGTACCGATCCCACGCCAGCGCCACGCCGCCGACGGCGAGCACCACGATCCCGGCCCACACCGCCCAGAACACGGGCCGGTCGAGGATCAGGAACACGAGCGCGGCGGCGAGCGCGATCTCCGCGGGGATCAGGGCCCGGGTGTAGCGCCGCCGCTGCGCGACCGGCCCGTGCGGGGTGAGCGGGACCGCGGCCTGGCGGTGGTCGCCGATGACAGTGGCCATCACCCGCTCGGCCTCCGCGCGCGGCGCCTGGGGGAGCAGGAGGGACGACTCGTGCCTCTCGGCGCTGACACCGGTCATCACGGCATCCAGCCGGGCGCCGCCGGCGAGCCGCAGCAGGAGAGGCTCCTCGAGCGTCGTACCGCGGAGCCGGGCGCGATCGAGGGTGGTCTGGCGGGTCTTCAGCAGGCCGTGGCTGACGTGCAGGGTGCGGCCGTTGTCCGTCAGCGTCATGTTGCCGTACGTCAGCAGGTACCGGACGCACGCGAGGCCGCTGGCGGCGATCAGGAGGACGACGATGCCGACGACGACGGCCACGGCGATCCCGACGCGCTCGGCGGATTCGATCCCCTCGGCCACCGTCGAGGAGCGGGCGATCTTCGCGCCGATTCCGTACTGGAACGCGAGTCCGACGATCGCCGCGATGGTCACCACCCCGGTCACCGAGAACGGGGCGTAGCGCACCCAGGCGGGGGTCCATTGGCCGATCTCGGTCACCGCGGGTTCCTGCGTGACCGCGGTGTGCTCGACCTCGGGGGAGGGCTGACGGGCGAGAAGCGCGGCGCGCAGGTCGGGCACCAGCCCGGTGGAGAGCGCGTTGAGTTCGAACTTCGCCGCGTCCGGTGTGGACCCCACCTGCCGGCCGGTGCCGATGCGCACGATCGACAGCCCGAGCAGCCGGTGCAGGACGCCCGCCTCCACGTCGACGGAGCGGATCCGGTTGCGCGGTACGGACAGCAGGCGTTTGCGGAACAGGCCCTGCCGCAGTTGCACGTGGACCGGGCCGATGCGGTAACTCGTCGTGAACCAGCGCGAGACGCCGAACACCACGAACACGACGATGGCGACGAGACTCCACACGTGGTTGCCGCTCTGGGTGCCGATCACCAGCGAAATCAGCAACACCGGCAGAAGTTTGACGATCTCGTTGACGGGGTGGACCAGCAGCATCCGGCGGTCCAGACGCAACCAGGGTTGCTCCTCCTCCACGGCGACCGCCGCCTCGCCCTGCGCGATGGGCGGCGCGACGCCCGGTTCCGGTGCCGCACTCATGTGGCGTCACCGACATTGGTGCCGGCGATCTCGGTGAGCCGCGCGACGGTGCTGTCGGCGGTGTCCTGATCGAGGGCGGAGATCTTGACGGCACCGGCGGACGACGCCGTCGTGACGGTGACGGTCGCGAGCCCCAGCATGCGGTCGATGGGTCCGCGTTCGGTGTCGACGGTCTGGATCCGGGAGATGGGCGCGATGCGCCGTTCCTGGGTGAACCAGCCGCTGCGCGTGTAGACCGCGGTGTCGCTGATCTCCCACCGATGCACCCGGTACCGCCAGAGCGGGACGACGGCGACGTGGACGATCGCGAGCACGACGGTGATCGCGAGGACCGTGACGTGCACCCACACGGGCCACCAGTGGAAGACGAGAGCGACGGCCTGCACGACGAAGACGGGAAACCAGAGGAGGGCGGCGTTGATTGCCCACAGCTGCTTGGCTTTGGGGCTGGGCCGCCACAGCGGTTCCGCCATGGTGACGGTGGTGGGCACACTCATGCCCCTACTTTGGCCGTGCCCCGCCATTCTGTCGAGAACGGACCTATGGTGGGAGGACCCCCGAAGTGAAAGGAGCGCAGACATGACGTCATTCGATGCGGCCGATTCTCCGGAGGTTCCCGAGGCGGACCGGCTCGAGCAGGAGATCGCCGTCGACGACGACAATTCCGATGAGGTCGAAGAAGTGTCGTCGCTGGAGGTGAACGAGGCGGACGCCGCCGAGCAGAGCCGGGCGGTTCCGGTCGACGAGGACTACCCGCGCGGGTAGCGATCCTCGCCGCTCACGGAGTCTGGGTGGCACGGCTCGTCGTCGATGGCGCATGATCGCTGGGTGACCCATTCAGGTGAAGAGTCCGGCCGGCCCACGATGCTTCCCATGCCGGGTGTTCCGGCGGCACCCCCGTCCGGCGCATCGGCGCAGGAAGTGGCACCGTCCGCGTCCGCGATGCGGCGGGTGTTGCGGCGGGCGCGGGACGGCGCCACGTTGAACGTGGACGAGGCGACGGTGTTGTTGCAGGCCCGCGGCGAGGATCTGGTGGATCTGTGTTCGTCGGCGGCGAAGGTGCGCGATGCCGGGTTGCTGGCGGCGGGTCGGCCGAGGGCGGTGACGTATTCGCGGAAGGTGTTCATCCCGCTGACGCGGTTGTGCCGGGACAAGTGCCATTACTGCACGTTCGTGACGGTGCCGGGCAAACTGCGGGCGGAGGGGCGCGGGGCGTATCTGGAACCGGACGAGGTCCTCGAGATTGCCCGGCAGGGCGCCGAATTGGGCTGCAAGGAGGCCCTCTTCACGTTGGGTGACCGGCCGGAGGATCGGTGGCCGGAGGCCAAGCAGTGGCTGGACGAGCGGGGCTACGACTCGACGCTGGACTACCTGCGGGCGATGTCGATCCGGGTGCTCGAGGAGACCGGGCTGCTGCCGCACCTGAACCCGGGTGTGATGAGCTGGGAGGAGATCTCCCGGCTCAAGCCGGTGGCCCCGTCGATGGGGATGATGCTCGAGACCACCTCGACCCGGTTGTTCACCGACAAGGGCGAGTGCCATTACGGCAGCCCCGACAAGGATCCGGCGGTGCGGTTGCGCACGCTGACCGACGCGGGGCGGCTCAGTGTGCCGTTCACGACGGGCATCCTGGTCGGGATCGGTGAGACGGTCCGGGAGCGGGCCGAGTCGATCATGGCGATCCGGAAGTCGCACAAGGCGTTCGGGCACGTCCAGGAGGTGATCGTGCAGAACTTCCTGGCCAAGCCGGACACCGCGATGCGCGATGCCCCGGACGCCGGTCTCGAGGAGTTTCTCGCGACGATCGCGGTGTCCCGGTTGCTGCTGGGCCCGGGGATGCGGATCCAGTCGCCGCCGAATCTGGTGTCGACCACCGAGTGCGCGGCGCTGCTGGGGGCCGGGGTCGACGACTGGGGTGGGGTGTCGCCGCTGACCCCGGACCACGTGAACCCGGAGCGGCCGTGGCCGAACCTGGACACCCTGGCCGAGATCACCGCGGCCGCCGGGTTCGAGCTGACCGAGCGCACGGCGGCGCAGCCGCAGTTCGTGCTGGCCGGCCCGCCGTGGATCGATCCGCGGATCACCGGGCACGTGCAGGCGTTGGCGGACCCGCAGACCGGGCTCGCCAAGGTCGGCACCATCCCGGTCGGGTTGCCGTGGCAGGAGCCGGACGAGTCCTGGGAGTCGGCGGGCCGGGTGGATCTGAACACCGAGATCGACACCGCCGGCCGCAACACCGACACCCGCAGCGACCTGGGCAGCGCGTTCGGGGACTGGGAGACCGTCCGCGAGCAGGTGCTGGAGTTGTCCGGGCCGGTGCGGGTGGACACCGACGTCCTGGCGGCGCTGCGCAGCGCCGAACGCGACCCGGCGGGGCTGTCGGACGACGAGTACCTGGCGTTGGCGACCGCGGACGGGGCCGGGCTCGAGGCGGTGGTGGCGTTGGCCGATGCGCTGCGTCGGGATGCGGTCGGGGACGAGGTGACGTATGTGGTGAACCGGAACATCAACTTCACCAACATCTGCTACACCGGGTGCCGGTTCTGCGCGTTCGCGCAACGCAAGGGCGACGCGGACGCGTTCACGCTGTCCACCGACGAGGTCGCGGACCGGGCGTGGGAGGCGCACGTCGCGGGGGCGACGGAGGTGTGCATGCAGGGCGGTATCGACCCGGAACTGCCGGTCACCGGGTACGCGGATCTGGTGCGGGCGGTGAAGAAGCGGGTGCCGTCGATGCATGTGCACGCGTTTTCGCCGATGGAGATCGTCAACGGCGCCTCCCGGGGCGGGCAGAGCATCCGGGACTGGCTGACGGAGCTGCGCGAGGCGGGTCTGGACACCATTCCCGGTACCGCGGCGGAGATCCTCGACGACGAGGTGCGGTGGGTGCTCACGAAGGGCAAGCTGCCCACCGCCACCTGGGTGGAGGTGGTGACCACCGCGCACGACATCGGTCTGCGGTCGAGTTCGACGATGATGTACGGGCATGTCGACAACCCGAAGCATTGGGTGGGGCACCTGCGGGTGCTGTCCGGGATTCAGGACCGCACCGGTGGGTTCACCGAGTTCGTGCCGTTGCCGTTCGTGCATCAGAGTGCGCCGCTGTATCTGGCGGGGGCGTCGCGGCCGGGTCCGACCAACCGAGACAACCGGGCGGTGCACGCGCTGGCGCGGATCATGTTGCACGGGCGGATCCCGAACATTCAGACCAGCTGGGTCAAGCTGGGGGTGACCGGCACCCAGGTGATGTTGCAGGGCGGGGCGAACGATCTCGGGGGCACCCTGATGGAGGAGACCATCTCCCGGATGGCGGGATCCGAGCACGGATCGGAGAAGACCGTCGAAGAACTACGGGCCATCGCCGAGGGCATCGGCCGCCCGGCCCGCGAACGCACCACCACACACGCACGACGCGAGGGACGGTCGCCGGCCGCATGAGCGAGACGCATCGGCTGGGCGACGACACCGTCGTCGGCATTCTGGATCGCGCCGCGCGGGGCATCAACCCCGTGCTCGATCTGGCCCTCACGGATCCGTTCGGCATCAAGGGCCGGACGTTCACCCCGACAGCGGCGGAACGGGGCGCCGCGGAGGCGCTGCTCGACGGCGTCGCCTGGGTGCTCGACACCGTGCGGTTCCCGGGGACGGCGTCGTGGGAGAAGGCGAGCGACGACGAGCGGGCACGGTGGTGGGTGACGCGGATCGGCGCGCTGAACACGATCGCGGTCGCGTCCCCGGGCATGTTCGGTGTGCTCCTCAACCGGCTCCCGATCCAGGACGTGCTCGGATTTGCGAATCAGGCCGTCGTGCTCGTCGCAGTGGCCCGGGAGCACGGCGTCACGAACCGGTCCGAGCAGGTGGACTTGCTGGCGTCCGTGCTCTGCCGGCGTGAGACGGACGCGTCCGCGGTGCTCGCCGGCGCGACGCCGCCATCCGCTTCGGCGCAGGGTGCATCGGTGTGGCGCCCGTTCGGACTGATCGGCGCGCTGTGGCGCACCGCGGGCACGGTGCGGGCGCTCAGTGACGAACTCGACAAGCGCCCGCAACCGGGCGGGACCTACGCGCTGCTGGGGAACATTCCGGTGGTCGGTGTGGTGGCCGGGTATCTCGGCGAACGGGGTGCGCTGGTGAGAGCCGTGAAACAGGCCGAGAAACGGATCGCGGCCCGGGCGTCGCTGCCCGCGGCGGTCCGCCGGGTCAGGTAACCCTCACCGCAAAGGGGTCCGCCGGGCAGGCGATAATGATTTCTTCCGCGAGGTACAAGCGGCCCGTACCTCGTGCTTACTCGTGTCAGAAAGGCAGGGAGAGCGGCAGTGCCCTACACGATTGCTGAACCGTGCGTGGATGTGCTGGACAAGGCGTGTATCGAGGAATGCCCTGTCGACTGCATCTACGAGGGCGGGCGGATGCTCTACATCCATCCGGACGAATGCGTGGACTGCGGCGCCTGTGAACCCGTCTGCCCCGTCGAAGCCATCTTCTACGAAGACGACGTCCCGGACCAGTGGAACGGCTACATTGCCGCGAACGTCGACTTCTTCGACGACCTCGGTTCCCCCGGCGGAGCGGCGAAGCTGGGCAAGGTCGACTACGACCCGCCGTTCGTCAAGGCGCTGCCCCCCATGGGCGAGGACTAGAGGTGCCTCGTATCCCGGTAGCCGCAGCACTTCCCGACTTTCCGTGGGACTCGCTCGAGTCGGCGAAGGCGAAGGCCTTCGCCCACCCGGGTGGCATCGTCAACCTGTCGGTGGGAACCCCGGTCGATCCGGTGGCCCCGATCATCCAGGAGGCGCTGACCGCGGTCGCCGCGGTGCCGGGATATCCGACGACGCACGGCACGGACGAACTCCGCAACGCCGCGGTCGAGGCGCTGCGCCGCCGCTACGGAATCACCGGCATCGACCCGGCGGCGGTGCTGCCCGCGATCGGCACGAAGGAGCTCATCGCCTGGCTGCCACGCCTTCTCGGGCTCGGCGCCGACGACCTCGTGGTCATTCCGGAACTCGCGTACCCCACCTACGAGGTGGGTGCGCTCCTCGCGGGTGCGCGGGTGATCCGCGCCGACGGTCTGAACCGCCTCGGTCCCGAGGGCGCGTCGCTGATCTTCGTGAACTCGCCGTCCAATCCCACCGGCAAGGTGCTCGGCCTCGACCACCTGCGGAAGGTGGTCGACTGGGCGCGCAGCCGGGGCGCCATCGTGGCGTCCGACGAGTGCTACCTGGGGTTGACCTGGGAAGGGGAAGCCCTCTCCATCCTCGACGAGCGGGTGAACGACGGCGATCTCACCGGTCTCCTCGCGGTGCACTCGCTGTCGAAGACGTCCAACCTCGCGAGCTACCGCGCGGGCTTCGTCACCGGTGACCCGGCGTTGGTCGCCGAACTCCTCGAGGTCCGCAAGCATGCGGGCATGATGGTGCCGTTGCCGATCCAGTCGGCGATGACCGCCGCGCTCAGCGACGACGACCACGAGAACGAGCAGCGTGAGCGGTACCGCCGGCGCCGCGAGATCCTTCTCGCCGCGGTGCGCGGCGCCGGATTCACCGTCGACGATTCCGAGGCCGGGCTGTACCTGTGGGCGACCCGCGGCGAAGCCTGCCGGGACACCGTCGAGTGGTTCGCCGAGCGGGGCATTCTCGTGGCGCCGGGGGAGTTCTACGGTCCCGGCGGCGGCACCCACGTGCGGATCGCGCTCACGGCCGACGACGAACGCATCGCGGCCGCAGCGGAACGACTGGCCTGACCCGAGTCGGCCCGGCCGGGACGGTCGCGGTGAAAGTATGGTGCCGTGACCCTCGACGACGTCGCCGACGAACTGTACGGCCTCGACCCCGGTGAGTTCGTCGAGGCGCGCACGGCGCAGGTGACGGCGGCGCGGGACAACAAGGACCGCGCACTGGCCACCGAGATCGGGAAACTGCGGAAGCCGACGGTCGTCGGCTGGCTCGTCAACCTGCTCGCCCGCGAACTACCCGACGAGGTGGGTGCGCTCCTCGCCCTCGGCGACGCCCTCCGCGATGCGCAGCGGCACCTGTCCGGCCCGGACCTTCGGCGGCTGACGACGCAGCGACAGCAGGTGGTCCGGGCGTTGGCGCGCAAGGCGGGTGAGCTCGCCGCCGACCGGGGCCGGACCGTCGGCGAGGACGCGCTGCGCGATGTCGGCCAGACGCTGCACGCCGCCCTCGCCGACGCCGACACCGCCGAGCAGGTGCGGCGCGGTCGGGTGGTGACGGCGGCGACCTACAGCGGTTTCGGGCCTGCCGGACTCACCGTCGTCCAGGGAAAGACGGCGAAGAAGCCGCCGAAATCCGAGCCTGCCTCCACGCCGCCGGCCGAAAAGCCGAAGAAGGCGAAGAAATCGCAGGAGCGTGATCTCGACGCCGCACGCGCGGCGGCCGAGGCGGAACTGGCGGACGCCACGTCCGGGGCCGACGAGATCCGCGGCGCGCTGGACGACGCGAACATCGAACTCGGGCAGGCGCGATCCACGCTGACCGAGATCGACCACCGGATCGAGGAACTGCGCGGCGAACTCGAACACGCCGAGCAGGAGCGGCAGTTCACCCGGAACGCGGAGAAGGCCTCGGCGGAGGCGGTGCGCCGGGGAGAACGCGAACTGGAGGCGGCGGAGCGGCGGGTCGAGAAGGCCCGGCACGCACTCGACAATCTCGGCTGAGAAGAGTCCCGGAAACCTTGACCTCGAGCACCGTTGAGGTTCTAGCCTGGCCTCATGTCCTTTACCGAGCAGGAACTCGACTATCTGGCATCACAGCGCATCGGCAGGCTCGCCACGGTGCAACCGGGCGGAACCTTGCAGGTCAGTCCCGTCGGCTTCCACTACAACCCCGACACGTCGACGATCGACATCCAGGGCTACAACATGGCCGCGAGCCGCAAGTTCCGCAACGTCGCCGACAACGGGAAGGTGGCGTTCGTCGTGGACGACGTGCCGTCCGTCGACCCGTGGCGGGTCCGCTGCGTCGAAATCCGCGGGCGCGCCGAGGCCCTCGACGCCGACGCCGCCCAGGCGAACGGCCTCGGCGGCCCGACCATCCGCCGCCCGGAACGCATCATCAGCTTCGGGCTCGGCGCCACCGACCAGGACGCCCACCAGCTCGTCGCGAACGCACGCGACGTGGAGAGCTAGGCGATGTCCGGGCGGTAGCCGGCCGCGAGGACGGCGACGGTGGACGGCGGTGTCAGGACCGTGGCGGTGCCGGTCGGCCGGTTCGACGGCGTCCCGTATCCGTCGGCCGACCACGGGACGACGGTGTCGTCGAGCACGACCGCAGGTCCGTCGTCGAACAGCACGAAGGCGCCGCGGGGCAACGACGACCACGCGGCCCGGTGCGTTCGCTGACGGGACCCGTCCAGTCGTTCCCCGTGCAACCGGGCGTCCATCTCGTCGGCGCTCGGCAGGCCGCCCCCGTTCGCGGACCGCCACGCGGCGCGAAAGTCGTTGTACCGCTCGCGCCTGCAGAGGGCGCACGGCCGGTGCCCGGCGGCCAGCGCCACCGCCTCGTCGTGGAAGAACAGCACCGTGTAGTGGCCCTCGCTCCACTGCGGGACCGTGCGCGCCGGGTAGTCGGTGACGCAGATGATCCATCGTTTGCCGGAATGATTGCGTACCACGGAGTGCCCGCGGTGCAGGCAGCCCCGATTGCCCATGAACCGGCCGCGCAGTGGAATCGCGACGATGTCGGATCGGGGTGACACGCGGTTCCGTTCGGCCATGCGCCGATGCTAGCCAGCCCGTCGGCGCGTCAAAACCGGATGGGTACCCCCATCCAGAGCTAACCTGGGCTCGAGGGTTCCGTTCGGACGGGTGTCCCCGTCCGGCCGCGGTTCCCGGTCACAGTTCCTCACACGATCTGAGGGCAGGAGGCAGGCAGCATGGACGCCATCACCCAGGTTCCGGTGCCCACCAACGAGCCGGTCCACACGTACGCGCCGGGCAGTCCCGAACGTTCCCGAGTGCAATCCGCGCTCACCGACATCGCCACCAATCCCGTCGACATCCCGCACGTGATCGGTGGCAAACACCGTCACGGCAACGGCGACCGCGTCGACGTCGTGCAACCCCATCGGCACGCCGCCGTGCTCGGCACGCTGCGCAGCGCCACCCACGACGACGCGTCGGCGGCGATCGAGGCGGCCACGGCCGCGGCACCGGACTGGCGGGCGCTGTCGTTCGACGACCGGGCCGCCGTGATCCTGCGTGCCGCCGACCTGCTGTCCGGGCCGTGGCGCGAGACGCTCGCCGCGGCGACGATGCTCGGGCAGTCGAAGTCGGTCCAGCAGGCGGAGATCGACGCGCCGTGCGAGCTGATCGACTTCTGGCGCTTCAACGTTCACTTCGCCCGCCAGATCCTCGCCGACCAGCCGATCTCCTCGCCCGGTGTGTGGAACCGGCTCGAATACCGTCCGCTCGAGGGCTTCGTCTACGCCATCACTCCGTTCAACTTCAGCGCGATCGCCGGCAATCTGCCGACCGCGCCCGCGCTGATGGGCAACACGGTGATCTGGAAGCCGTCGTCGACGCAGACGGTCGCCGCGTACTGGACGATCAAACTGCTCGAAGCGGCGGGCATGCCCCCGGGCGTGATCAATCTGCTCACCGGCAGCGGGCAGGCGGTGTCGGAGGTGCTGCTGAGCGACCCCCGGCTCGCAGGAATCCACTTCACGGGTTCGACCCGCACGTTCCAGCACCTCTGGAGCGAGGTGGGCGCGAACATCGGGAAGTACGCGGGCTACCCCCGGCTGGTGGGGGAGACCGGCGGCAAGGACTTCGTGGTCGCGCACGCCTCGGCCGACGAGGACGTGCTGCGGACGGCGCTGATCCGCGGCGCATTCGAATACCAGGGCCAGAAGTGTTCCGCAGCCTCCCGTGCCTACGTCCCGAAGTCGCTGTGGCGGCGGATGCGGGACACGTTCACCGCGGAAGTCGACGCCCTCACCTACGGGGACGTGACCGACCTGGAGAACTTCGGCGGTGCCCTCATCGACCGGCGCGCCTACGACAAGAACGTCGCGGCCATCGAACGCGCCCGCGGCGCGGCAGGCCTCGAGATCGCCGTCGGCGGCAAGTACGACGACAGCGTCGGCTACTTCGTCCGTCCCACCGTGCTCCTCGCGGACGACCCCGACGACGAGGCGATGACCACCGAGTACTTCGGCCCGATCCTGACGGTGCACGTGTACGACGACTCGGCCCCGAACGCGTTCACCGACGTGCTCGCCAAGGTCGACTCGGCGGCCCCGTACGCGCTGACCGGTGCGGTGATCGCCGACGACCGGCAGGCCGTCGAGCAGGCGACGGCGGCTCTGCGGTTCACCGCCGGAAACTTCTACGTCAACGACAAGCCGACCGGTGCCGTCGTCGGGCAGCAACCGTTCGGTGGGGCCCGCGCGTCCGGCACCAATGACAAGGCCGGGTCCAAACTCAACCTGCTGCGCTGGGTGTCGGCCCGCACCATCAAGGAGACTTTCGTCCCCGCCACCGATTACCGATATCCGCACATGGGGTCGGAATGAAAGCGCCGACGGTTCTGGCGAATCCGCTTCGCCCGGCGATCCTCGCGGCGGCCCGGTCGTCGCGCGTCAAACGCGCCGTCACCGGTGCCCCGGTCACCCGGAAACTGGTCGACCGCTTCGTGGCGGGCGAGAGCCGGGAGTCGGCGCTGGCGTCCGTTCGGGAGATCC
Source organism: Rhodococcus sp. P4_B6 (assembly GCF_056402215.1). Lineage (NCBI taxonomy): Bacteria > Bacillati > Actinomycetota > Actinomycetes > Mycobacteriales > Nocardiaceae > Rhodococcus > Rhodococcus sp. P4_B6. Next base: position 11,958 of record NZ_JBFUHV010000129.1, read on the forward strand.
TCGATTCGGGCCGATCGGTGTCGATCGACTTCCTCGGTGAGGACACCCGTGACGCGGCGGGCGCGCAGGTGACGGTCGACGAGTACCTGGCGCTCGTCGCCGATCTCGGTGCCCTGCCGGAGGCGGCGGACAGGACGTCGGGGGTCCGCCGGCTCGAGGTGTCGATGAAGTTGTCGGCGCTCGGGCAGGCGCTCGCCGGCGACGGCAAACGGATCGCCACCGACAACGCCCGCACGATCTGCGCCGCAGCCGAGGCGGCCGGGGTGTGGGTGACCGTGGACGCCGAGGACCACACGACCACCGATTCGACGCTCGCGATCGTCCGCGAACTCCGCACCGACTTCCCCTGGCTCGGTGCCGTGGTGCAGTCGTACCTGCGCCGCACCGAGGACGACTGCCGAGCCCTCGCGGGCCCCGGTTCGCGGGTCCGGCTCTGCAAGGGGGCGTACCGGGAACCCGAATCCGTGGCATTCAAGGACCGCGCCGCCGTGGACGCCTCGTATGTGCGTTGCCTGACGATCCTCATGGAGGGCGACGGGTACCCGATGGTGGCCTCGCACGACCCGGCCGTCATCGACGCGGTCGCCCCGCTGGTCGGGCGCACCGGCCGCGCCGCGGACGCCTACGAGCACCAGATGCTGTTCGGGATCCGGGACGTCGAGCAGCGTCGGCTCGCTAACCAGGACAAGCAGGTTCGGGTGTACGTTCCGTACGGAAGCCAGTGGTACGCGTACTTCATGCGGCGACTGGCCGAGAGTCCCTCGAACCTGCGGTTCTTCCTGCGCTCGGTGGTCACCAAGGACTGACCGGCGCGGCCGCTGACCGGTTCCGCTGCGGGTGCGTCGTTGTAGAGTTTCGCGGTGACGACTTCAGGCGCGGGATGGATCAGCGCGGTCCTCTTCGCCGTCGTTCTCGTACTCGCCTCGCTGATCGCATCGGTGCAGATCGGCGAGGGGCGCATCGGCGAGATGCGGCTCACCCGTCCGCCGCGCACCGCGGTGGTGCTGTGGCTGCTGATCGCCGTGCCGTCACTGCTGCAGATCGTCGTTCCCGCCGTCCTCGACGCCCTCGAGCGTGACCCCGACCAGATCCGGGACCACCAGTGGTGGCGGATCTTCACGTCGGTCGCGGTGCAGGACGGGGGAGTGGCCGGAACCGTGGTGAACCTGCTCGTCCTCGCGTGGGTGGCGCCGCTCGCGGTGCGGGTGTGGGGTGGGGTCCGGGCGGTACTGCTGTTCGTGGCGAGCCAGATCATCTTCGGCCTGTTCACCGCGTTCCTGTTCCCGTCGCCCGGCGCGGGCAACTCGGGCGCCACGCTCGCGCTGGCCGCGTCGTTCGCGGGGTTGGTGGTGATGCAGTCCAAGGAGTGGTGGGTCCTCGCCGCGAGCGGGGGCATCGTGCTCGCCGGGGTCCTGCTGGTGGTGGTCGACGACGCCCACGGGCTGGCCGTCCTGACCGGGGCCCTGCTGGGTGCGGCACTCGCCACGGTCAGTCCGCCTCCGGGAGACCCACCGGACCGCCTCCGGGCCCTGTGAGAAGCTGTCGATGTGCTGCTGCGATCTCTGAATCCTCTGGCCGTCGCCCAGGGCGACGACATTCCCGACGCCATCCGGATCGGCGACACCACCCTGTCCCGCGGCGACGTGCTCGGCGCGGCGACGTCCGTGGCCGAACGGGTGGCACGCGCGGATCGGGTCGCGATTCTCGCCACCCCCACTGTGACCACGGTCCTCGCCGTTGTGGGCTGCCTCATCGCGGGTGTGACCGCGGTGCCGGTGCCACCCGATTCCGGACCCGCCGAACTCGAGCACATCCTGCGCGATTCCGGTGCGCAGGCGTGGCTCGGTGAGGCGCCGCCGGACGCTGCGGGCCTGCCCGTCGTGCCGGTGCGTGTCCACGCCCGGTCGTGGCACAGCTACCCCGAACCGCCCGAGTCGAGCATCGCGTTCGTGCTCTACACGTCCGGTACCACGGGACCGCCCAAGGGGGTCCTGATCAGCAGGAAGGCCATTGCCGCCGGTCTCGACGCCCTCACGGACGCCTGGCAGTGGACCCGCAACGACACTCTGGTGCAAGGACTTCCGCTGTTCCACATCCACGGGCTCATCCTCGGTGTGCTGGGACCGTTGCGTATCGGCAGCAGGCTCGTCCACACGGTCAAACCCACCCCGGCGGCCTACGCGGCGGCACGGGGAACGATGTACTTCGGTGTCCCCACGGTGTGGAGTCGTATCGCCGGCGACCCCGAGTCGGCGCGGGCGCTGTCGGGTGCGCGACTGCTGGTGTCGGGGAGCGCCCCGCTGCCCGTCCCGGTGTTCGAGAAGGTGCAGGAGCTGACCGGGCTCGCACTCGTCGAGCGGTACGGCATGAGCGAGACGATGCTCACGCTCAGCACCCGGGCCGACGGCGAGCGTCGTCCGGGGTGGGTCGGTGTGCCGGTCCGCGGCGTCGAGACCCGGCTGCGCGACGAGCGCGGTGGCGACGTCCCCCACGACGGCGAATCCATCGGCGGTCTGCAGGTGCGGGGGCCCATGCTGTTCGACGGCTACCTCGGCAGGCCCGACGCGACCGCCGAATCCTTCACGGACGACGGCTTCTTCAAGACCGGTGACGTCGCCGTCATCGACCAGGGCGGGTTCCACCGCATCGTCGGCCGCGAATCCACGGACCTGATCAAATCGGGTGGATTCCGCGTCGGGGCCGGTGAGGTGGAGACGTCCCTCCTCGGCCACCCCAGCGTGCGGGAGGCGGCGGTCGTCGGCCTCCCCGACCCGGACCTCGGTCAGCGGCTCGTGGCGTTCGTGGTGGGGGACGACGTGTCGGAGGCCGCGCTGATCGATCACGTCGCCACCGAACTGTCGGTGCACAAGCGGCCCCGCGAGATTCGCGTCGTCGAGTCGCTTCCCCGCAACGCGATGGGCAAGGTGCAGAAGAAGCAGCTGTTCTGAAATCGGTAAGGTGGCGGGCGATACCGGCCCAACACGGATTGGCAGGCGCACAGTGAGTGTCGAGAGCATCGTTCAGAGCACCCGGATCGTCCTCGCCTCCCGGCCGGACGGCGAGCCGACCGCCGACAACTTCCGGCTCGAGGCGGTGAATCTCCCCGACCCCGCCGAAGGCCAGGTGCTGATCCGCGTCATCTACCTGTCGCTCGACCCGTACATGCGCGGCCGGATGAGTGCCGCCGAGTCGTACGCCGACCCGGTCGAGATCGACGAGGTCATGGTCGGTGGCACCGTCGGGCAGGTCGTCGACTCCCGGCACCCGGATTTCGCGACCGGTGACTACGTTCTCGGGTACGCGGGATGGCAGTCGCACGCCGTGGTCGACGGCAACCACCTCCGCGCACTCGACCGCGACGCCGCGCCGTTGTCGACCGCGGTCGGAGTGCTCGGCATGCCCGGCTTCACCGCGTACTCCGGCCTGCTGAAGATCGGGCAACCGAAAGCGGGCGAGACGGTGGTCGTCGCGGCGGCCAGCGGTCCGGTCGGCTCGGCCGTGGGACAGATCGCGAAACGGAAGGGCGCCCGGGCGGTCGGGATCGCAGGCGGACCGGAGAAGTGCGCCTACCTGCTGGACGAACTCGGATTCGACGCCGCCGTCGACCACCGGTCTCCGAACTTCGCAGAGGAGCTGCGCGCCGCGTGCCCCGACGGCATCGACGTCTACTTCGAGAACGTCGGCGGTGCGGTGGCCGCGGCGGTGCTGCCGCTGCTCAACCTGTACGCGCGCGTTCCCGTGTGCGGCCTGATCGCGCAGTACAACGACACCGAGGCCCCCGAGGGGCCGGATCGGCTGCCCGGGTTCTTTTCCCGGGTGCTCGTCAAGAGCCTCACCATCCGCGGGTTCATCCAGAGCGAGTTCGTCTCAGAGATGTACGCGGACTTCCAGCGCGACGTGTCCGAGTGGATCCGGGAGGGCCGATTCGCCTACCGCGAGGACATCGTCGACGGGCTCGAGAATGCGCCCGCGGCGTTCATCGGGCTCCTCCGGGGCAGCAACTTCGGCAAGCTGGTCGTCCGGGTCGCCGAGGAGAACTGACCGACCATCGGCTGTGGTGCCGGTATTCGCCCTGGACAGGGCGCTGTCGTGATAGAACGGTGACAGAAGCGGACCCTCGTTATGTGTGCGTGATGTCGATGATGCGGGAGTTCGGTGTCATCCACATATGGAAGCGGTCAGATCTATGACGAATCACAGTCCGGGGGCGGGTTCGCAGATCCTCGTCGACGGCAGGCCCGCGTCCGCCCCGCTGCGCGACACGCTGACCGTCGCGCAGAAACTGGTCCGCCACTTCGCCGACAACGTCACCCCGTGCGGTTCGCTGCCCGGTGAACAACTGCAGAGCGACGTCATGGATTTCACGATCGTCTGCCTCGGTCTCGGCATCCAGATGCTCGACGAGGGCATCAGCCCGACGGACGAGGACCTCGCGGAGGTGCGCAACAGTTCCGCGCGCTGGGCCCGCGAGGGGTTCCCGCTGAAACTCGTGCTCCGCATCCTCCACGAAGGCATCCGCGAGGCCGGCGACCTCGTCGCCTCGAACGCCCGCGAGGAAGACCTGCCCGAACTCCTGGTCATCCAGAAGGTGATGTTCACCCTCCTCGAATGCGTGACGGTCGCCGCCACGACCAGCTACGTGGAGGAACTTGAAGCGGTCAACAGCGAACGCGACGGCGCCGCAGTCAATCTCGTCACGGCGCTGCTCAGCGGCCGAAAGGCGGCGACGGCGGCCCGGCACGCAGGTGTGGAGCTGGCCGACGAGTACGTGGTGCTGGGGCTGTCGATTCCGTCGCATCCCACCGAGGCCGTGACCCACCGGCGCAAGGCCGTCGTCGCCCGGCAGAAGCTGCGCCGGTTGCAGATCGAGCTGGCGGACGCCGCGGGTGGGGCGGCGCTGTGTTCAATGAGCCCGGACGGCGGAACGCTGTTGCTTCCGGGCTCGCCGGAGCGGGCGTGGATGGTCTCCCTGCTCGACCGGATCGAAGCGGCCGCCGGGGTTCCCCTCACCGCCACGGCGACCCGGGTCCGGACTGCCGGTATCCCCGCGGCGGCGGACCAGGTCCACGAACTCCTCGACCTCGCCGATCAGCTGGCCCTGGAGCCGGGCCTCTACGAGATGGACGATCTGGCGCTCGAATACCAGCTCACCCGGCCGGGGCCGGGCAGGACCCACCTGGCTCGGCTCCTCGAACCGCTGCAGGGCTCGCCCGAACTGATCGAGACGCTCGAGGTGCACATCGGCCACGATCTGAATCGGCAGCGCACCGCGAAGCAGATGCACCTGCACACCAATACGGTGCACTACCGGCTCAAACGGGTGGCGCAGCTGACGGGCTGCGATCCGACCCGGCCCTCCGGGCTCCGGCGGATCCAGGCCGCGCTCGTGGCACGCCGGCTCGAGGTCGAGCAACCCGATCGCTGACCGGTCCGCTCGCGCGGCTGGACGGATCATCCCCGTCACCAGCACAAAGTCGTACCGCGCACCGTTCGCTACGATGTGGGCCGGATCATATTCGGTCCGGTGCGACGGTGGTCGTCTCGTGACCGAACTGTTAGAGGGGGCAGGCGATGGCCGGAGGGCGTCATTCGAGCGCGGGGCCGGAGCGGGAGGGGCGCTCACCCGCCTTCTACGCGGTGTGCGCTGCCGCCGTGATCGGGCTCGTGGCCTCCGTCGTGGTCGTCGTTCAGGCGGTGCGCTCCTGGCCGGACGAGTGCGACCAGGTCACCGACTACACCCTCGCCGCCGACCCGAGCATCGCTCCCGCCCTCGGCGGCATCCTCGGCGAAGCGAAGCGCACCGACCTGGGCTGCGCGAACGTCGCCGTCGGCGCCGCGACGTCCGGCGACATCGCGGGACGGCTCGGCAAGGGAACCGACGCCCCGGATCTCTGGATCCCCGACAGCGGCGCCTGGGTGGGCAAGGCGGCACTCACCGCGGCCGGACCGGTCGAGGTCATGACGGGGTCGATCGCGTCCTCGCCCGTCGTGCTGGCCTCCCGCGAGGAGGACGCCCCCACGTCGCCGACGTGGCTCGCCGCCCTGCAAATCAAGGACATCCAGCTGGGCAACCCCCTCGTGACCGGGGTCGCGCAGGCGCCGATCAACGCGGCACTCGCCGAGGGCCAGGCCGACCCCGTGTCCGCGGGGACGGTGCGGGCCGCGCTGGTTCCGCTCGCGCAGGAGGAAAGCGCGCGCACCGCGGACGAACCCGTCGGCGAGGAGATGCTCCAGGGTGTCGTCGACAACGGCGGAGTCGCCGTCGCCACCGAACAGTCCGTGCTCGAATTCACCGACGGTGACGGCGCCCGCACGCTCGCCGCGACGGTGCCCCCGACGGGCAGCAACTTCATGAACTTCCCGCTCGTCGTCACGTCGCCTGCCCCGGACCGGCACTACAAGGCCACCCAGGTGGCACGCGCCGTCGCCGCGGTCCTCGGCGGCGAGGAGGCCCGCGCGGTGCTCGCCGAGCACGGATTCCGCGGACCGGACGGAAGTCCACCGGCCGACGGCCGCGGCGTCGGCAGGATCACCAAGCTCGCGCTCGACGACGAGTCGCCGTTGCAGGACGCCCTGGGCGGGTGGGCGATGATGGCACTGCCGATCCGCACACTCGTCGCGATCGACGTGTCGGGGTCGATGGAGACCCCGGCCGGCGACCGGTCGCGCATGGATCTGACGGTCGATGCCGCCCTCGCAGGCAACGCGATGTTCCCGGACAGCGTGTCCGCCGGGTTGTGGGCGTTCTCGCAGGGGCTCGGCGGGGGACCGCAGGACTACCAGGAGCTGGTCCCGATCCGCCGCTACGACACCGTGGTGGACGGACTCACGCAGCGTGCGCTGATGGCCCAGCAGGCGGGAAAGGTCGAGGGGCTGATCGGCGGCGGCACCGGCCTGTACGACACGACGCTCGCCGCGTTCCGGACGGTGCAGGACACGTACGACCCGCGCGCAGTGAACAGTGTGATCATCCTGACCGACGGCGCCAACGAGGACCCGGACTCGATCACGAAGGAACAGCTCCTGAGCATCCTGGAGCGTGAGATGGACCCGGCCCGGCCCGTCATCATCGTGACCATCGGCATCACCGACGACGCCGACGCGGCCACGCTTGCCGAGATCTCGCGGGTGACCGGAGGGTCGAGCTACGTCGCGAAGGATCCCGCCGACATCGCCAACGTGTTCGTCAACGCGCTGGCCGCCCGCGGCCGCAGCTAGGGGAATTCCGTTCCGGCGCAGCGTGTGCCGACAAAAAGACGGTTCGGTTCGGCGGCCGGGTTCCACGTGTGGCGAGCGGAGCGGATTTTCCGGCCGGTACCTCTAGCCATCCACCTGCCGGTAGTGCTTGGGTGGAAGTGAGTGGGATCTCATTCGAGGAGCACATCATGGCCAAGCCGTTCAGAGGTGTCGTCAATCTCGATATTCGTGACTCTGTCCCGGACTGGGGACCGTACGAGCAACCGAAGGCCCCGCCAGGCTCACCGAACGTGCTGTACATCGTCCTCGACGACGTCGGGTTCGGTGCCCTGGGCTGTTACGGCGGGCCGATCGAGACGCCGAACATCGACAAGATCGCCGCCAACGGGCTGCGCTACGGTCAATGGCACACCACGGCCCTGTGCTCCCCGACCCGGTCCTGCCTGCTGACCGGCCGCAATCACACCACCAACGGGATGGCCTGTATCAGTGAGGCCGCGGTCGGTTTTCCCGGCGGCAACGGACACATCCCGCCGGAGTGCGCGACCCTCGCCGAGGTCCTGGTCGAGCAGGGGTTCAGCACGGCGATGGTCGGAAAGTGGCATCTGTGTGCCGAGGACGAGATGAACCTCGCCTCCACCAAGCGCAATTGGCCCGTCGGCCGTGGTTTCGAACGCTTCTACGGCTTCCTCGGGGCGGAGACCAACCAGTGGTATCCCGATCTGGTCCACGACAACCACCCCGTGCAGCAACCGGCCACTCCGGAGGAGGGCTACCACTTCAGCGTCGACATCACCGACAAGGCCATCCAATACCTCGACGACGTCAAGGCGATCGCCCCCGACCGTCCGGTGTTCCTGTACTACGCGCCCGGCTGCGCGCACGCACCACACCAGGTGCCCCAGGAGTGGGCCGACCGCTACCGGGGCCGGTTCGACGAAGGCTACGAGGCCTTGCGCGAGCAGACCCTGGCCCGGCAGAAGGAAATGGGCCTGGTACCCCAGAACACCGAACTTCCCCCGCTGAACCCGATCGGGACCCCCGACACGCGCACCGGACCCGACGGGCAACCGTTCCCGCCGCTCGACTTCACCCGACCCTGGGACACCCTCTCCGCCGACGAGAAACGGCTCTTCGCCCGAATGGCCGAGGTGTACGCGGGGTTCCTGTCTCACTGCGACGACCAGATCGGGCGCCTGATGGGCTACCTCGAGGAGATCGAACAGCTCGACAACACCATTGTCATGCTGGTCTCCGACAACGGCGCCAGCGGTGAGGGCGGCCCCAACGGTTCGGTCAACGAGAACAAGGTCGCCAACAGTGTGCCGGACGACATGGCCGAGAACATGAAGATGCTCGACGAGCTCGGCAGCACCAGAACCTACAACCACTACCCGAACGGGTGGGCGATGGGCTTCAACGCCCCGTTCAAGATGTGGAAGAGGTATTCGTTCAACGGCGGCACCTGCGACCCGTGCATCATCTCGTGGCCCGCCGGGATCGCCGCCCGTGGCGAGACCCGCGACCAATATCACCACGCCATCGATCTCGTCCCGACCGTGCTGGACTGCATGGGGATCGAACTGCCCGACACCGTGAAGGGTTACACCCAGCACCCGCTGCAGGGCGTGAGCATGCGGTACAGCTTCGATGCGGCCACCATTCCGACGGCGAAGCACACCCAGTTCTACTCGATGCTCGGCACCCGGGGCATCTGGCACGACGGTTGGAAGGCCGTGAGCACCCATCCGGCGATCAGTGGCTGGGGCCGGTTCCCCGAGGACTCGTGGGAGCTCTACCACACCGACGTGGACCGCGCCGAGCTGCGGGACCTCGCCGCCGACGAGCCCGGGCGGCTCGCCGAGCTGATCGGCCTGTGGTTCCACGAGGCCGGCGCCAACCAGGCGCTGCCCCTCGACGACCGCTCGGCGGTCGAGATCTTCACCACCCCCCGCCCCCAGCTCGCGGCGCCGCGCAACCGCTACGTCTACCGGGCGGGCGGTGCCGAGGTGCCCGAGTCGGTGGCGGTCAACATCCGAAACCGCTCCTACTCGATCGGCGCGCTGGTCGATCTCCGCGAACCCGGGGCGTCCGGTGTGCTGTTCGCCCACGGCAGCCGCTTCGGTGGGCACGCCCTGTACGTCAAGGACAACCGCCTGCATTACGTCTACAACTTCCTCGGCAGCGAGGAACAGCGGATCAGCGCCACCGAGGATCTGCCGACCGGCGAGAACCTGCTCCTGGCCGCCTCGTTCGACAAGGACGGTGAGGATCCGCCCGGCACCGCTCACGGGGTGCTGACCCTGTACTACGGGGACCGCCAGGTCGGCGAGGGCAGGATCCGAACTCAGCCCGGCAAGTTCAGCATCGCCGGCGAGGGCCTCAGTGCCGGCCGCGACACCGGGGAACCCGTCACCGACGACTATCCCGGCACCGCGCCGTGGGCGTTCACCGGCGGCACCCTGAACCGGGTGGCAGTCGACGTCAGCGGTGAACCCTACGTCGACCTCGAACGCGAAGCAGCCGCCATGCTCTCGCGCGAGTGAGAGCATGGCGCCTCGACGGAGTCACCACTCCCTGGATTGCTGTCGCCACCGGGCGAAATCCCTACCGCCGTTCGGGAGGGCACATCATGGTCGCGATGAACTCATTTCGGGTTTCGTCCGCCCAGGAGGCGCTCTGGCTGGCGCAGAGGTTGGCGCCTGGCCTTTCGAACAATATTGCAGCGTATCTCGATATTTCCGGTGACATCGACCCTCCGGTGATGGAAGCCGCGCTGCGGCGAGTGGCGAAAGAGGCCCGTTCGGTACTGGTGAATTTCGTCGAGGACGGGGACGGCCCACGCCAGGTCGCGCGGGATTCGAACTCGTGGAAACCGTTCTTCGTCGATGTCAGTGCTGCGGCAGACCCCGAATCGGCGGCGAAAGCGTCGATGGCAGAGGTCTGCGCCGTGCCCTTCGATCTGGAACATGATGCGCTGTATCGAGCAGGCTTGATCAAGGTTCACGGCGCGCGATTCTTCCTGTGCGCCGTCTGCCACCACATCGTGATGGACGGGTTCGGCGTCGCGATTCTCGCGCGTCGAATCGGTGAAATCTACACAGCGCTGAAGGCGGGAAGACCGATCCCTGAATCCGGATTCGGCGGACCGGGACTGATTGTCGACGAAGATGCCCGCTACCGGCAGTCCGATCGATTCGCCCGCGACAAGGAGTTCTGGCGAAACTACACCGCTGCCTTGCCCGAACCACTGCGACTGCCACGGCATCCGAGTTCGCCGGTTCCCGTGACTGTGCATCACAGCCTGACGGTGTCGGACGATGAGACCGCGCGATTGCTCACGGCGGCAGAATCGATCGGGACACCGGTGCCGGGCTTCCTGGCGGCAGCGGTAGCCGGACTCTTCCACCGGCTGTCGGGTACGTCGGAATTCATGATGCGATTGGCCGTCGCCAATCGAGTCGGTGCCGCCCGGCGAACCCCGGGGCTGGTATCGAATTGGGTGCCCTTCCGGGTGGAGATCCCCCCGCGGTCGCTTTTCGCCGCAGTCGCGCACGACGTGGGTACCGCGATTCGTTCCGTTTTGCGTCATTCCCGTTACCAGGGTTCTGACATAAGACGAGACAGAGGATTGTCCGGATCCATGGAGAATCGGTTCGGTCCGATTCTGAATATCATCCCGTTCTTCGATTCGATCGACTTTGCCGGCAACCCGGCATCCATGCGCGGCGTGTCGTTCGGCCCCGTGGACGACCTTTCGATTTCGATCTACTACGGCGGACGCAACAGTGCAGGCATGCACATCGAGATCGACGCGAACGGCGCGCTGCACAGCAGTGAGGACGTCAGGCTCTATGCGGATCTGCTGATGGCTTTCGTTCGTGCGGTCGTCGCCGATCCGGCAGGCCGGACAGAGCAATACGACTTCCTCCGACCCACCGAACGCGAACTGGTACTGCGGACCTGGAACGACACGACGGTACCGGTTCCCCAGRCCACCCTTCCCGGCCTGGTCGAACAGCGGGCCGCCGCGACACCCGACGCGGTGGCGCTGACTCTCGGCGATCGGCACTGGACCTATCGAGACGTCAATGACCGGGCGAATCGGTTGGCGCGGTATCTCATCGCGTGCGGTGTGGGCCCCGAATCCATCGTGGCCGTCGCGATGCCACGTTCGTCCGAACTGATCGTCGCACTCCTTGCGACTCTCAAGGCCGGTGGCGGATATCTTCCGATCGATCCGAACTATCCCAGCGCGCGAACCGCTTTCATTCTCACCGATGCCGCACCCCTCCTGGTTCTGACCGACACCGCGACCGCCGCATCGTTGCCGGACAACGACATTCCTTGTCTCGTGTTGGACCCGGACGACGCCGGCACCGAGGGAATCTCAGCGGTGACCAACCCTGCCGACGATGAGCGGATCGCCCCGCTGAGACCCTCCAACACCGCGTACGTCATGTATACATCCGGTTCGACCGGCACCCCGAAAGGGGTTGTCATCACCCACCGCAACGTGGTGTCGTTGTTTGCCGGGACCGATCGGTGGTGCGGTTTCGGAGATGGGGATGTGTGGGCCTGGTGTCATTCACAGGCCTTCGACTTCTCGGTGTGGGAGTTGTGGGGGGCATTGGTGCACGGCGGGCGAGTCGTGATCGTGCCCTGGGACGTGGTGCGCTCGCCCGCCGAGTTGTGGAATCTGGTGCGGCGGGAGCAGGTGACGATCCTCAATCAGACCCCCTCCGCGTTCTACGAGTTCGCAGACGCCGAACGCAGGGACCATTCCCGTGGGCCCGATTCGGTTCTGCGAATGGTGGTTTTCGGGGGAGAGGCATTGGACCCGGGCCGGCTACGCGACTGGCTCCCGGGCGAACGTCCGAACACTCTGGTTCTGGTGAACATGTACGGAATCACCGAAACCACGGTGCATGTGAGCTATCTGGAGTTGACCGCAGGCGTCGGCGACGGCGGTCGAAGCCCGATCGGGACTCCTATCGGCAACGCGCGGATTTACGTGCTGGGTCCGGGACTGGTGCCGGTGCCGATCGGAGCGGCGGGGGAGTTGTACGTCGCGGGGTTCGGGGTCGGCCGAGGATATGTGGGAAGGCCGGGGTTGACGGCGGAACGGTTCGTCGCGTGCCCGTTCGGCGAACCCGGTTCGCGGATGTATCGGTCCGGCGACGTGGTGCGGTGGACGTCCGACGGCGTGCTCGATTTCGTCGGACGGGTGGACGAGCAGGTACAGGTGCGGGGATTCCGGGTCGAACCGGGGGAGGTCGAGACGGCACTGATGTCGCATCCTGCGGTGGCGCAGGCGGCGGTGATCGCCCGGGAACCCGCTGCCGGCATCGATGCACAGCTGGTGGGGTATGTCGTGCTCGACAGGGGTGTCGCGCTCGTCCGTGACAGGGAGCGGGAGGCAGAGCTGGTTTCGCAGTGGCGGCGGGTGTACGACGACCTGTATTCCGGGGACGCGTCCGATGCCGGTGAGCCGCTCGACCAGGCAGCGTTCGGAGAGGATTTCGGGGGGTGGAACAGCAGCTACACCGGGAAGCCCATCGCCCTCGAGCAGATGCGGGAATGGCGCGCGGCGGCCGTCGCACGGATTCGCGAGCTCGGGCCGGCTCGGGTGCTGGAGATCGGAGTCGGAACAGGGCTGCTGCTGTCGCAGTTGGCGCCGCACTGCGAAGAGTATTGGGGCACCGACTTTTCCGCCACCACGATCGACGATCTGCGATCACAGTTGGCGGATCGGCAGGACCCGTGGGTCGAGCGGGTGCACTTGAGGGTCCAGGCCGCCGACGACCTCGGCGGTGTGCCGCTCGGCGTCTTCGACACAGTGGTGTTGAACTCGGTCGTGCAGTACTTCCCGAACGCGGGGTACCTGATCGACGTGATCGACACTGCAGTGCAATTGCTGCGCCCCGGGGGCGTGCTGTTCCTCGGTGACGTGCGGAATCTTGCGTTGCTCCGGGAATTCGCGACAGGCGTGCAGATCGCCGACGCACATGCCGACACAACCGTCATGGTGTTACGCGATCGGGTGCGCCGGAGCATTGCGGCCGAGCAGGAGTTGCTGCTCGCGCCGGAGTTCTTCACAGCGTTGCCGACGCTGATCCCCGACATCGGCGCGGTCGACATTCAACTCGAGCGCGTCCGGTCAGTCAACGAATTGAGCTGTTACAGATACGAAGTCGTGCTGCGCAAGAATCCTGTGAATGCCCGGTCGCTGGCTGATGTGCCGTCGACGTCGTGGCAGCGAATCGGCGATCCCACCGCGCTGCGGAAGTTCCTGACGGGCCGCCGTGCGGACTGTGTGCGGGTGATCGGCGTACCGCACAGGGGACTGGCGCCCGATGTCGAGGCCACACACGCTCTCGACGTTGCCGCTGACCGCGATCACGTTCCCACCCGGCATGACGCGGACAGCCGGACGGACGCGATGTTGCCGCAGGACTGTCACGACTTGGGTGAGGAGCTGGGGTTCGCGGTGTCGGTGACCTGGTCACCGGCACCGGGCCTGATGGATGTGATATTCACCGATATCACGACCCGGGCGCACGAAAACGCGCACGCATCCGGCGCGGTGTCCGATGTCTACCTGCCCGGGGAACCACTCGGTGACATGACCGAATACGTCAACGACCCCGGTGCAAGCAGACTGCCGTCCGAGGTTCGTCGTTTCGTGGCCGGGCGGCTGCCGGAGTTCATGGTGCCCGCGGCGGTGGTGGTGGTGGATCGGTTGCCGCTGACGGTGAACGGCAAGCTCGACCGAAAAGCGTTGCCCGCGCCGGACTTCGTGGGTGGCGTGTTCCGGGCCCCGCGGTCACGGGTGGAGGAGACGCTGGCGTCACTGTACGGTGACGTGCTCGGTCTTCCACGGGTGGGGATCGACGACAGYTTCTTCGACCTGGGCGGGCATTCTCTGTCCGCGACGCGGCTGGTGGGGTTGATCCGCAACGCGCTCGGGGTGGAGGTGCCGATCCGGGTGGTGTTCGAGTCCCCGTCGGTCGCGGAGTTGGCGTCCCGGCTGGGTGACGCTGCGGTGGCGAGGGTGCCGTTGCTTCCGCGGGTGCGGCCGGAGCGGGTGCCGTTGTCGTTCGCGCAGGCCCGGTTGTGGTTCCTTCACAAATTCGAGGGACCGTCGGCGACGTACAACATTCCGGTGGCGGTGCGGTTGACCGGTGCTCTTGATGTGGGGGCGTTGGTGGCGGGGTTGGGGGATGTGGTGGCTCGGCACGAGAGCCTGCGGACGGTGTTCGGTG
>NZ_JBFUHV010000130.1:0-28135 GCF_056402215.1 Rhodococcus sp. P4_B6
ACGACCGCTCGATCTCGTGCTGCGGTTCGACTACCTGGGATCGTCTTCGAGGTCGAGGTCCTGGCGTCCGATCCGGCGATAAACCTCGGGGTGACGGATCTTGTATCGCAGCGCCACGACCACGCCGACCACGATGATGAGCACCAGCAGGGCGTCAGCAACGTAGCCGCCGGTCTTACTGCCGACCATCGTGTCCATGTGCTTCACGGCTAGTGCCATCGTGGCTGCGATGCCGATGAAGGCCAGTACCGGGGAAATCCAGGACTTCCAGATTCCGACGTGACCGGGGTTGCGTCGGAAGAAGATGATCACCGACAGGCTCGTCCCCAGGAGAAGGGGAAGTACGCAAATGGTTCCGAATCCGGCCAGCGCCCCGTATGCGGCAACCACGTCGCTGCTCAAGGTCACTACGAGAAGGTAGATGACGAGGCAGATGGCCGCGGTCGTGAGAACTGCAATGTACGGGGAACCCAGTCGCGGATGGACCCGCGCCAACCGCGGAGACAGCACGCGATCTCGCCCGAGGGTGTAGAAGTAGCGTGCTGCGGCGCTCTGGGTGGAGTTGATCGCCGCAACGATGCTGGTCACCAGCAACACGGAGACCATGGTGGAGAAGAAGCCGCCCATGTAGTTCTGGACACTGTCGAAGAATGATCCGACGGGGTTGTTTCTCGCGTCGTCGTGAGCGTTCGAAGGTCCCACCGCGATGATGTAGGCCCAGATTCCGGTGCCGTAGAAGACGGACATGAAGGTGATGGCCGCGTACGTTGCCCTTGGTACAGTCTTCTCCGGATTCCGGGTCTCCTCACGGAACACCGCGGTGGATTCGAGTCCGATCAGCGACGCCAAGGAGAACAAGATCGCAAGACCGACGCTGCCGGACGTGAAGGTGTTCCAGGTGAACGATGAGGCCGAATAGCCTTCGGAGCCTCCTTTGGCGAACACCACCGCCTGCCAGATGGCCACGACCGTGGTTTCGATGACAACGATCGTTCCGAGCACTCTCATCGAGAGGTCGATGCGGAGAATATTCAGCACGGTCACGATTCCGAGAACGATCAAGCCCCAGTACTGCCACGGAATCGGCGAACTTCCGAACAATTGATCCATCAGGTTGACCGTGATCAGACCCATGTAGGGATAGCCACCGACAGTGATGGTGATGTAGGCAATCAGTGCGAGAAAGGCGCCGGCCAAGCCGGCAGGCTTGCCCATTCCTTCGGCGATGTAGCAGTAGAAGGCGCCGGGACTCTTCATATGCTTGCTCATGGCGATACAGCCGACTTCGAACAGAAGCAACAAGACTCCGGCCACGATGGAGGCGAGTGGTGCACCGATACCGTTGCCGAAGGCGATTACCAGCTGTTGATAGCCCGCCATGATCCCGAGTGGCGCGCTGAATGCGACGAAGATGAGTGTCAGAGCCGGGGCGCCTAGCCTACGCGGCAACCGATCGGGCCTCGATTGGGTCACATGGGATACTTCGTCAGTGTTGACTGGTGGGGACGTTGTCATCTGAGGATACCCTCCATAGTGACCGGAACATCTGATGGTTCGTACATTCGCTGAGCCTCACTTTGTGCGTGTCGAGTCGATGGTCTTCATGAAGTCCGGGTGCCGTCACCGTCGGGATGGCATCCGATCCACGATGCGACTCGTCTGTTTCAGCTTGTGGTCACAAGCGAGAACGTGAAGATTGCGGTACACCGCGTCGAACGGGCCGAGCAAGGCAAGGTCATCATCGGACGTAGGACTTGATCGCAACATCCGCAGACGTATCGCGGGTCGGCTCATGGCGATCGAGCAGGCTCACTGCGCAGCGCATCGGTAGGCGTGGGGAGCGTCCGCCGGAAGTGCCTGGTCGGATTCTCGATGACATTGCAATCCTCCGCGGATTGAAGTGGGGCCGGACCGATGCATCCTGGCTTTGTTCGGTGCGTCACAGTTCAGTCTGCTGCGTTCACCGAACCCCCGATAGGGGCAATCTGCGAAACGTGACCACGCTTGGTTTCACGAACCGTGCAGACATGGCGGCCATCGCCGGCACCGAGCTGTTTGTGCGTTGCTAGACTCGCGCAATGGCGAGCACCACCCGCAGCCCCCGCGGGCCGACAGATCGCGAACGGGCGTCGCGGATCGCGCGAGCGACAATCGACGTACTCAGGCAGGGCGGCCTCGCCGGGCTGACGCACCGTGCAGTTGCTCGACAGGCCGACGTGCCCCTGGGCTCGACGACATATCACTATGCGAATCGCCAGGAGCTGCTCGAGGCTGCTATTCGTGTGGGAATCGCGGAGTTCGAGGAGCTGATCGCGCAGTGGGCGGTTGGACTTGACGCGAACAATGTGGCCTCACGGCTTGCGACGCTGATTGCGACACAGTCCTTTCCAGGCGAAGCTCGCGACGGAATCCTGGTCGAGTACGAGCTCTACCTGGCGTCTGCGCGCACCGTGGACCTGAGGCCGCTGAGCCATCAGTGGGACGCGGTGTTGCGCACCGTGCTGGAGGATCGAGTCGGCAAGAGCGCGGGACGCGTCTACTTCGCCGCGTACGTCGGCTTGATGTTCGAGTCGCTGATCAGTGACGAACCGCTCGATCAGGCCGAGGTCGAACGTATCCTCGGCGCCATCGTGCCCGACTGACGAATCTGTTTCGACAGTTCCCGATTTACTTTCTCTTGCAACACATTACGCCTTTAGAGCAGGTAACCCCACCAGCATAAGGGCCAGTTCCGGCCGCACGAACAGCCCGGCGGCCGAGGCCCGTTCGTCGAGTGACTGTTGACACACCACTGCCCTCGTTCTACATTTGCCTCACTCGATGTGTACACGAGTACACATATGGAGGGATCCAGGAGGACGAAACATGTCAATCACCCACCCTGAACGTGTTGACCAGGGAACTCGTGGGAGCCTCGACCCGGACGGGGCGGTCGGGCAGGCGATCGAGAACGGCCAGACACTCCCCTCGAGCTGGTACACCGACGACTCCATCTTCGAACAGGAGAAGCATGCGATCTTCCGGCGCTCGTGGGAGTACGTCGGGCATCGCGGTCAGGTGGCCAAGCCCGGAGACTTCTTCACCTGCGAGGTCGGTGGCCTCCCGATCGTCGTGGTCTGCGGGAAAGACATGGTTGTGCGCGCGTTCCACAACATCTGCCGGCACCGTCACCACTCGGTGGCCATCGGAGCCGGCAACCGAAAACTGCTCCAGTGCAACTACCACGCATGGACGTACAAACTCGACGGATCGTTCAACGCGGCGCCGCGCTCGAAGGAGGACCCGAATTTCGACGGCACGCCCCTCTGCTTGAAGACCGCAAAGGTCGATTTTCTCGGCAACATGGTATTCGTCAACCCGTCCGGGGACGCTCCCTCGCTGACCGAAGCGCTCGGGCCGATCCCGATACTCGCCCGGGATCGAGCCCTCCCACTGGACGAAGCCACCTTCCAGGGACGCAAGTCTGTCGACTTCGACTCCAACTGGAAGATAGTGTGGGACAACAATTGCGAGTGCTACCACTGCCCCACTGTGCATCCGTCCTGGTACAAGACGGCCCGGTTGGACGGCGAGCACCTGTACAGCTACCCCATCGGACCGCTCCAGTTCGAGGTCGTCATGGAGCAGTACGAGGGCCTGCGTGACGACAACTCGTACTACTGCTGGCCGGCCATCTTCTTCATGAGTTCGGGTGGTGCCGGGAAGCTACCCGACAGCGTCGCCGACGGTATCGAGGAGCAAGCCAAGCAGCCTGGATTCATTGCCTTCCGCTTCGTTCCGATCAGCACCCGTGAGACACGCATCGACGTCGATGTGTTCAGCATCGACCCCCTCACCGAGCAGCAGGTCGATGACTGGCTCGAACTCATCCTCACCGTCGTTCGGGAGGACCGCGACGTCTGCTCCCGGGTGCAGAAGGCGCACGACGCAGGTGGAAGCGAACTCGGGACGCTGATCCCCGGGATCGACAGCGAGTACATGACCCAAACGTGGGAGAAACTCGTTCACCGGGCACTGGTTCACCYCGAGGTTCCGATGTACGCACCCATCTTGGAACGCACGGACACGTGGCCTCCGGCCTCTGTACCTGCCGGCCAATCCTGACATCCCCTCCCACCGCACCGCGGTCGAGCAACGGTAATCATTGTGCAGCACAACGTAGACCGGCGCTCGACCGCGGGCGCGACCGCCGCCGACGAAGCGCTGCGCAGTCCTCGCTCCGGATCCGCACCCAGTGGCATCCGACAAAGCCTTGACAAGATGAAAGAAGCGATCGGATGATCGATACAGAATCGGACCGCGTGAAGGTCAACGTGCTCTCGACCGAAGGTGTCACCGCCCACGTCGTGGCCCTCACGCTCGAGCCGACCGCAAATACGCCCCTGCCCGCTTGGCAACCCGGAGCTCACATTGATCTGGAGCTGCCATCCGGCCTCGTCCGCCAGTATTCGCTGTGTGGTTCGCCGCACGACGAGAAGACCTACACCGTGGCGGTCTTGCGGGAGCCGAACGGCAGGGGTGGTTCCGCCGAAGTCCACGACACACTGACACCGGGTACTCAGTTGACCATCAGGGGACCGCGGAACCACTTTCCGTTGGTGGAGTCGAACCGCTATCTCTTCATCGCCGGCGGCATCGGGGTCACTCCGATGCTCCCGATGATCGAAACCGCGGAACGTAACCGCGCCGACTGGACGCTGATCTACGGCGGACGGACGCTGACAAGCATGGCCTACCTTGACCGGCTACTCGAATTCGGACCGGACCGAGTGACGCCCGTTGCCGAAGACGTGAGCGGCCGGCCGGATCTCGGGGCCCTCCTCTCCCAGATCGGAACCGACACTCAAATCTACTGCTGCGGTCCGTCGGGATTATTGGATGCCGTCGAGGCAGAGTGCTCGAGTCGTGGTCTGGCCGGGCAGCTGCATATCGAACGTTTTGCCGCACCGGCGAATACTGTGACAGGACCCGTCGACGGCGACCTCCCGTTCGAAGTGCATCTGCAGCAATCGGGAGTGACCGTCCAGGTCGGGGCGGACCAGACAATTCTTGATGCCTTGGAAGACACCGACGTCGAGGCACCCTTCTCGTGCGAGGAAGGGTTCTGCGGAGCATGCGAAGTAAGGGTTCTCGGCGGAGTCCCCGACCACCGCGACAGCGTATCGCCGGCCGCCGACCACGACGCCGCCAAAACGATGATCATTTGCGTCGGGCGCTCGAAAAGCCCGCGCCTGGTCCTCGATCTGTGAACCCTCTGCCTCAGAATCTTCGATCCTTTCGCACCACGCGTTCCAGTCAGTTCACGACCAGACTGGTTGGTTGGTTTCGCAATTGGCGCCCGCCGCAGCGTCTGCTGTGTGAACCGGCGTCGGGACGGTGGCAAGATAGGAGATCTCCGGTCACGGACAGCCTTCGCCGTGGTCGGAGGTAGCGCCGGATACATTTTCTGCGAGGTGCAAGATGTCATATCGTCAACGCTGTCGCGGACTGGACGAATCGGCGTAAGCGATGTCCGGGATCGATCCGTTCGAAACCCAGCGGGATGTGGTTCTGCCGATCACGACGGAGCTGGAGGCGTGCGGATTCGACGACGCCCAGGAGATCGGTCGTGGCGGCTTCGGGGTGGTCTACCGCTGCCGGCAGTCCGTCCTGGACAGAACGGTGGCTGTCAAAGTGCTGACCACCGACCTGGACGAGGAGAACCACGAACGCTTCTTGCGTGAACAACGGGCGATGGGGCGCCTGACCGGTCACCCTAACGTCGTCAACATTCTGCAGGTCGGTGCGACAGAAAGCGGGCGCCCCTACCTCGTGATGCCCTACCACCCGCACGATTCACTCGACGGCGAAATCCGACGTCACGGACCTCTTGCAGTGGAGGAAGTGCTGAAACTCGGCGTGAAGACGGCGGGAGCACTGGAGACTGCGCATCGGCTCGGAATTCTCCACCGCGACGTCAAACCCGCCAACATACTCCTCACCGAATACGGTGAACCGGCCCTGACCGACTTCGGTATCGCACACTTCGCCGGAGGATTCGAGACAGCGACCGGCGTCGTCACCGGGTCCCCCGCATTCACTGCGCCCGAAGTACTCGCGGGACAAACCCCGAGTCCCGCAGCGGACGTCTACGGTCTCGCCGCTACCCTCTTCTGCGCCTTGACCGGGCATGCCGCGTTCGAACGCCGTAGCGGCGAGCAACTAATGGCCCAGTTCGTCAGGATCACCAGCCATCCTCCCCCCGATCCACGCGAGCACGGGGTCCCTGACGACCTCAGCGCGGTCGTCGAACGAGCGATGTCACAGGATCCAGAGATCCGACCTACAGCGATGGAACTCGGCGACGAACTCCAAGAGGTGGAACTCCGCCACGGGCTTCCGCTTGACGAGATGCCCGTGCGCCCGGTTGCGGACCGACGTCCCAGCCTGACACCGAACTCCCGCGCCAAGGCACCGTCGGGGGCAGATCCGGGGAGACCACTCGCGGGAAATCTCCCCGTCGCGTTGACCAGCTTCGTCGGTCGCCGAAGCGACCTCGCGGAAGCGAAGAACCAGCTGAAGGTATCTCGCCTCGTCACGCTGACCGGGATCGGCGGTGTCGGGAAAACTCGGCTCGCATTGAAGGCAGCAGCACAATCAGACCGTGCGTTTCCCGATGGTGTGTGGCTGGCCGAACTCGGCGAACTGCGCGACGAATCCCTGTTGGTCGACGTCGTGACCGGCGCACTGGGACTACGGGAACAGTCGGCACGTCCGGTTCAGGACCTGCTCGTGGAATTCCTCGGCTCGAAGCGGATGCTGCTCGTTCTCGACAACTGCGAACAGCTGGTGGACGCCGTCGCGAAACTGGTCGAGATTCTCCTGCGCAGCTGCCCGGAACTCCGCATACTCGCCACCAGTCGAGAGGCCCTCGCCATCGGCGGCGAAGCAGTCCTTCGTGTTCCCCCGCTCACCGTCCCCGAGTCCGACCGCCCTTCCTCATCCAGGAGCATGCCCCGATCCGACGCAGTCCGGTTGTTCGTCGAGCGTGCCGCGGCCGCTGTCCCGGGCTTCGAACTCAACGACAGCAATCGAGCGGCCGTCGCCGGAATCTGTCGAAAGCTCGACGGGTTGCCCTTGCCGATCGAACTGGCTGCCGCCCGCCTGCGCGCCATGTCGCCGGAGCAGATTCTTCGACGGCTCACCGATCGCTACGAATTGCTGACCGGTGGCACCCGAAGCGCGCCGACCCGACAGCAGACGCTTCGCTTGTGTATCGACTGGAGTTACGAGCTGTGCACCACGCCCGAGCAGTTGGCTTGGGAAAGGCTAGCGATCTTCGCAGGAAGTTTCGAACTCGATGCGGCAGAGGAAATCTGCGGCTTCGACCTCTCACCATCGGGGGTGGTCGACGTTGTGACCTCTCTGCTCGACAAATCGATCCTCATTCGCGAGGAATCCGGCCCCGTGGTTCGATTTCGGATGCTCGAGACACTTCGAGGCTTTGGCGCGGAGAAAGCACAGGAAAGCGGCCGATACCGCGACCTGCGAGTGCGACACAGAGATTGGTACCGCCGGTTGGCTGAGGATGCCAATACACAGTGGATTGGTGACAGACAGCTGGAATGGTTCCAGCGAATCGAACGTGAGCAACCCAATCTCCGGGAGGCGATGGAATTCTGCGCCTCCGAAGATCCCGTCATCGGCTTGACGATCGCGAGCGCTCTCTTCCAATTCTGGAACTCGAGGTCGCTGTTCAGTGAAGGACGGTATTGGCTCGACCGGATTCTGGATCGCCACAGCGGGCAGCCGACAATCGAACGGGTCGAGGCGCTGTATGCCGATAGCGTGTTGGCGGAAATGCAGGGGGACCTCTCGGTCGCAGCCCGGTTGGTGGCGCAGGCACTCCAGCTCGCCGAGCAGACGCAGGACTCGACGATCGATTCCCTCGCCGCCCATGCGGAGGGGCTTTGCGCACTGTTCAGTGGTGACCTGCCCAAGGCGTGCTCTCGGCTAGAGGCTTCGGTGTCGGCTTTCGTCGATCCGCGCGATCTCTCCCTCCGGCTCGAGGCGTTGATGTCGCTCGGTATCGCTTACGAATGGCGGGGCGATACCGACCTTGCGATTTCCCGCTTCGAAGAGGTCCACGAGATCACCCGATCGCGAGGGGAATCGGTGTTGCAGGCCTATTCGCTGTGGGCTCTGGGCGTTGCCTGGTGGCGGCGGGGCGAACCGCGTCGCGCAACGGAGCAGCTCGAGCGGGGGCTCCGATTGGCACAGGTCGCGAACGACCAGGTCGGGGCTACGACCTGTTTGGAGACACTCGCATGGATTGCGGCGAGCGACGAGGAGCCTCGCCGCGCCGCGGTGTTGATGGGGGCTGCCGAAGTACTCAGCCGTGCGGTAGGCAGTTCCTCCGCATATCTTCCGAACCTCCTCGACTACCACAACGACTGCGAGCGGAGGGCGCGGCAAGCTCTGGGCACAAAAACTTTCGAGGCCGCACGCCATGAGGGGAATGCTCTCGACCTCGATGCCTCGGTTACCTTTGCGCTCAACAGGCAATCCTCCGACCAAGCGGGCAAGATTCCCAAGCCATCTCTTCTCACCAAGCGCGAGCACGAGGTCGCCGAACTCGTGGCGCGGGGGCTGACCAACAAGGCGATCGCTGCCGAACTCGGCATCTCCCCGCGGACGGTCCAGGGGCACGTCGAGCACATCCTCACCAAACTCGGATTCACGTCGCGGGTCCAGATCGCGGCGTGGATGGTCGAACAGATCAATGAGATATGAAGGCCTCTCCCCAAATGCCGGAATGGCAGCCAGTCTGTGACGTGCCCCAGGCGTCGGCGCCATCAGGTACCGGCACAGTGGTTGGCCGTTTGAGGCTCTGAATTCGGTTCAGACCCAAGCTAAGGCGAACTCGTAACGGCATCGGCCGGGTGGTTCCCATATTCCCAGTGGATCGGAGACCTCTCACTCGCGAATGCAGCGTTGCTGCACAAAAGGCGAAGCAGTGGAGCCGTCATATGCACACTATGGGTCTAACTATCTCAGTTGTCTCGCTGCAGACTGAACATGAACAACGTCACGCGAGGAAGTTCTGAGATTCATGTTCTCTACCAGAAGCAATATTCGTCGCATGAGCGGGCGTCGATCCCGCGGCGTGTGCGTTGCCAGGCCTCGCGGCTGGAGCCCCGCGGGACGGTGGAGCCTCGGCAGAGCAGGCTGCCGGTGTCGATCGCAGAGCTGAGCGACGGGATCATCGCGAAACCTCACGAAGCCTCGAACGCCCCCGAAGGCGACGCCATCGAGATCGCCGAACTCCTCCGGGCGCACCACAACCACACCGATTCCCTTGATTCTGCAGAGCAGGAAAGGACCACCCATGCCTAAGCTGACAGGCGGCCAGGTCGTCGCACAGGTCTTGAAACAGTACGGAGTTCCGTACGTCGCCGGCATCCCCGGCCACGGGATCTGGTCATTGACCGATGCGTTTCTGGAGAAGGGATCCGAGATCCCCTTCATCCAGGTGTTCCACGAGCAGAGCGCCGTGCACCTTGCGGACGGCTTTTATCGGGCGTCCGGCAAGCCGATGGCAGCGGTGACCTCCATTGGTGCGGGCGCCGCGAACACCGTTCTCGGCCTCGCCACCGCGTACAGTGACTCGACGAGCCTGCTCTGTATCACCGGCGGCCCGCCGACCCACATGCGGGGACACGGCTTGCTGCAGGAACTCGACCGCCACACCGACAACGGTTTCCCGCAGGTCACCGACGCGGTATCGAAGCGGAGCTGGGTCGCGACCCGCGTCGAGGAACTGCCGTTCATCATGCACCGGGCGTTCAACACGATGCTGACCGGCCGTCCGGGCCCCGCCCACATCGAGGTTCCGATGGATGTGCAGGCAGAGGCAGCCGAGGTATCCCTGCATGACCTCGCGCGGCGGCTGCCGGTCGGGCTGCAGCAGCCCGACCCCTTGGCGGTCGATCGAGCCGCCCGCGTCCTCGTGGACTCGGCGCGTCCGGTGATCGTTGTCGGCGGCGGCGCGATCACTGCCGATGCCGCTCAGGAAGTCCTGCGGCTCGCCGAAACATGGCAGATCCCCGTGGTGACCACATGGAACGGCAAGGGCGCCTTCCCCGAAGACCACGACCTGTTCGCGGGCAGCGTCGGACAGACCGGCACCATCGTCGGCAACGCCATTGCATCCAAAGCGGATGTGGTGATCTCCGTCGGGTGCCGGTTCACCGACTGGTCGGCATCGAGTTACGCCCAGGGGGTGACCTTCTCCATTCCGCCGGCCAAGCTCATCCACATCGACATCGACCCGCACGAAATCGGTAAGAACTACCCGGCCGAGGTCGGCATCGTCGCCGACGCCAAGCCGACAGTCGATGCCATTACCGCGGCACTGCCTTCCGCCTCGCCGCAGCGTGGCGAGTACCTCGCCGAACTGGGGCGTCTGAAGGAGGAATGGGAGGAACAACTCGCCTCTCGCCGCGACTCGGATCGGTACCCATTCACGTCACAGCGTCCCCTCGGCGGATTACGCAATGTAATGGAGCGAGACGGAATCATCGTCGCCGGCTCCGGCAACACCCAGGGCGCGGTCAAGCAGACCTTCCCGGTCTACCAGCCACGCACGCACCTGACCTCCGGTGGGTTCTCCTCGATGGGTTGGGCGATTCCCGCCGCCATGGGAGCCAAGCTCGCCGCCCCCGACCGTCAGGTCGCGTGTGTCGTCGGTGACGGGGACTTCCTGATGACTGCGCAGGAGATCGGGATCTGCGTCACCCATGACATTCCGGTTGTCTTCGTCGTCCAGGACAACTCCGGGTTCATGTCGATCCGCGGCGGCCAGCGTAAGCAGACCAGTCGGCACATCGGTACCGAATTCAACCGACCGGACGGCACGCCGTACAGCCCCGATTTCAAGGCCCTCGGAACGGCATTCGGGCTCGAGTCGTTCCGCGTCGAGGATCCTTCAGATCTCGAGGCGACCTATCGCAAGGCCTTCGAATCGAAGGCTCCGGCCCTGATCGAGGTGCCCACCGACCGCGACGCGGCCGGACCGTGGGTTCCGGGTTGGTGGGACTTCCCGGTTCCCGCGTATATCGACGACGAACGCCAGGGCGAATACTCGTCCATGCGCGCGAAGGAACAGCACCTGTAGGAGCGTCCACCGCGCGGAGCCGCCGGCGGGGGGCGGCTCCGCGCGACCGAAAGGCGAACAATCCCAGAACCCCGGAAAGCGAACGATGAAGATCACCGATACCAGGCAGCTGGCCAGGTCCGGGCTGTCGCTCGGTGTGATGAGTTTCGACGGCGCGCCCATAGGCAATGTTCTCGGGCGCGTCACCGACGACGCGGCACACGAATTGATCTCCTCGGCATGGGATCTGGGGGCGAGATACTTTGACAGCGCTCCGTTGTACGGCAACGGGCTGGGTGAATACAGGCTGGGCCATGGTCTGCGTGAGCGTGATCGCGACTCGTATGTGTTGTCCACCAAGGTCGGCAGGGTCATCTCCCCGTCATCCTTATCCTCGCGACGCGCATCATGCATGGACACCGCGCCGCTCGAGCCGAGCTTCGACTACAGCTACGACGGCGTGATGCGCAGTGTCGAACAGAGCTTGCACCGGATGCTGACGGATAGATTCGACATCCTGTTCATCCACGACTGCGACCGCCACACTCATGGTCACGATCAGCCTGAGATATTCCGTCAAGCTCTCTCCTCGGCGTACCCGGCGTTGGAGTCTCTGCGAAGCCAGGGCGTCGTCAAGGCGCTCGGGTTCGCGACCAACGAGGTGGACGTCTGCCACAGCGCGCTCAAGAACACCGACGCGGATTGTTTCTTGCTCTCCGGTCGCTACACCCTCCTCGAGCAGGAGTCGCTCGACGATCTTTTGCCCGCGTGCCAGGAGGCCTGCGTCGGGCTGATTCTCGGAGGGGTCTACAACAGCGGAATCCTCGCAACAGGACCGGTCAAGGGCGCGACATTCAACGATGCACCCGTACCACCAGCGGTGCGGAAGAAGACCGCACGGATTCAAAAGATCTGCTCGGATCACAACGTGCCGCTTCGTGCAGTGGCGCTTCAGTTCGCGATCGCGCACCCTGCAGTGGCGAGTGTGTGTGTCCGCGCGGGAAATCAGCAGGAACAACAGTTCGATGCCGAGTTGTTCGAATACGACATCCCTACCGAGTTGTGGGCAGACTTGCGTGCCGCCGAATTGATTCGTGCGGATGCGCCCACTCCGGGTGACGTTCCTCGAACGACTGGGCACGCCTACTCTCCCACCTGAACGCTGATGGCTGCAGCGGATCAAGCCTGCCGTGAGGATTCTGCGAGACATTGGGGCCGACCGCAGCGGTCGGCCCCTGTTCGCGGATGCACCCCGATGTCAGGGAACAGCCACGAGGGCTGCCGCGCCGTCCGCGACTCTGTCCGGTGGGATGGTCATGCGCTGTGACAGAGCCTTCCTCGCGAGCATGTAGTCCTGCGGCCTGTTGACGGCGTGGACGGCCAGGAGCCGTCCGTCTCGGTAGTAGAACGCCGAAAACTTCTCGGCCGCAGGTTCACCACGGAGCTCGACGTGGTCGTAGCCCTCCGTGAGACCTGCCATCTGGAGCTTGAGATCGCCTTGGTTCGACCAGAACCAGGGCAGCGCCGAGTGCGTGAACGGCTGCCCTGCAATAGATGCAGCGGCAACCTTGGCCTGGTCGACTGCGTTCTGTACCGATTCGAGCCGGACGAAGCCGGAACCTGTCATCGGATTCGGCCCGACGGTGCAATCTCCTGCGGCGACGACCCGGGAATCGCTCGTCCGGGCGAAGGAGTCGACGACGATGCCGCCGGCGGTCTCCAGTCCGAGGCGTTCGGCCAGCTCGAGGCGGGGTGTCATGCCGACCCCGACGATAACGACGTCCGCCGGCAGCAGACTTCCGTCGGACAAGCGGACACCGGTGGCCTGTCCGTCGTTGCCTTCGATCGCGGTGACGCCGTCCCCCAGCCGGATGTGCGTTCCGCGACGCTGGTGGGCTTCGGTGAGGAAGGCGGACATCTCGGGAGCTACGGTGCGCGAGAGCAGTCGTTCTGCGAGTTCGACCACTGTCACGGTTTTGCCTCGCCCGCGTGCCATGGCCGCGGCCTCGAGTCCCACGAACCCGCCGCCGATGACGACGACGGATGCCCCGTGCTCGAGGTGGCTGATGAGTTGTACCGCGTCGGCGATGGTCCGTAGGTAGCACACGCCTGTGAGGTCGGAGCCCGGGACCGTCAAGCGGCGGGGTCGGCCTCCCACCGCCAACATCAGGTGGTGGAACGACTTCTCCGTACCGTCATGGAGTTGCGCGGTGCCTGCGGCATCGGCAGTCCCGCCATCGAATTCGATGTCGGTGACCCGCTGATTGCACAGGACTTCGACACGTATCTTGTCGTAGTACGCAGGTTTGCGGAACTGAAGGGTTTCGTGATCGGCGGTTCCCGCGAGGAACGCCTTCGACAGCGGTGGCCTCTGGTACGGGAGGTGCGGCTCCGAGCCCACGATGGTGATGTCCGCCGTGTAACCCATCTCCCGCAATGAGAACGCCGCCTGCGCTCCGGCCTGGCCGCCGCCGACGATGAGTGTGCCGGTCATGACTGCTCCGGTGCGATCTCGATGCGGAGGCCGTCGAGGCCGTGGTGGAATTCGATCTGGCAGGCCAGCCGGCTGGTGTTTCTCCGTTCGGCCATCGTGCCGTCGAGCATGTCGTCTTCGAGATCACCGGGCGGTCCGACGCGGTCGGCATACGCCGGGTCGATGTAGATGTGGCAGGTTGCGCACGCTCCTGCGCCGCCGCACTCGGCGACGATCCCCGGCACACCGTCCTGAACGGCGATTTCCATCACCGACGTTCCGGGCTCGGCCTCGAGCGTGTGGGCTTCGCCCTGTGGAGTGACGAATTGAATAGTGGACATCTGAATCCTCCTTGCGCGCACTGGCCCGGCACGAGAACGAACAGTGTTGGTACAGAATCGTTCCGGTTCTGCCGAGTTCAGTTGGAAACTAGAAAGTGGCGGCCGCCGCGGTGGAATCGGTGGACCGGACCTCGGTGGGGTAACGGCCTGGATCCGCGCCACCTGTGGTGCGTTCGCTGTCGATCCAGTCTTCGACCCTGAGCTGGATTGCTTCGGTCCGCAGAACCTCCGGGTCGATGTAGAACGCTGCCATTCCGGCGGCGAGGGCCACTTCAGGGTCGACGGTCGCCAATTCCTCTACTGCGGCGGCGTAGGCGCACTCCTCGGGTGAGGGCGGGGTGAAGTTTGTGCATTCGGAGCCTTCGAACATCGAGTCGACTGCCGCGGACATCGAGAACGCGGCGTCGATTACTCTCGCCAGATCGCCTTGTACGTCGTGTGCCAGAGCGTCGAGCGACGATCCCGTGTCGAGCGCGGCTTTGAGGAGACGTCCCCCGGATGCCGCCAGGGTCATGCCCTGACCGTAGATGGGATTGAACGATGCCGACGCGTCACCGACGACGAGCAGCCTGTCCGGAAGGGACTCGTCCTCCCAGCGCCGCCGCAGGTTGCCATCCTGGTGGTAGGTATTGATATCACTTACGGGAACACATCGACGCGCGATCTCGCCGAGCAACGGCGAGCGGGCATCGTCGAGGAAATCGAGGAAGCCTTCTCTTTCTCGCGGCGGGTAGTCCCGCATCATCCCGATCGCGCTCAGGGAATGGACCCCGTTGTCGGCCGGCAAAAGCACACCGCCCCGGTGGTGCCCGGGCTCGGGATGCACTACGAGACCGAGAGCGCCGTCGAGAACTCCTTCCGGGATGCGAACGAACTGCGTCGCGTAACCCATGTAGGCGTTCGCGCGGACTTCGGTGGGTGCGCCGAAGCCGAGGTCTTGCAACCATGCCGGGGACTTGGTGCGTCTGCCCGAGGCGTCGACGACGAAGTCTGCTTCGATCTCGGATCCATCCCTGAGGCGAGTGCCGAGGACGCGCGAACGATCATCCGACAACAGGAATCCGCGCGCAGACCCGTGCCGAATGCTGACGTTGCCGAGTGCCAGGACACGCTCTCGAATGACCAGCTCGAAAAGGGGGCGGCGGAATGCGACGGCATTCGCGCTGTCTACCCGCACCTTCCAACCGGATTCGGACATCATCGGCACCGTGGCGAGTTGATCGAACTCGAGGCACCCGCGTTCGACGAAGTTTTGTCGAATGCCGGGAAGCACTTCTTCCATGCGTTCGAGGCCGAGCGGGAGGATCACGTGAACTTGATTTCCTTGGGGAACACCTGCTCGGGGCTCGGGGCTGCCCGAAAGTTGATCGCGCTCGACCACGGTGACGCGCTCGAAACGGTCGCTTGCGGCGGCGGCGGCCATCAGGCCTGCGACGCTTCCGCCGATCACGACGAGGTGACCATGTGTCATGTCAGTACTCCAATGGTGAGAAGGAATCCGGTGCGATGACGGCGCTGAGCGAGTGGGCGGCTCCGGCTGCGGGAGCCGTCTGCACTTCGCGTCCGTGTACATATGTACATGTACATTCGTACATTATGGGTGTACGTTTGTACACGTGTCAATCGTGTGGATCCAGGGCGAGCCTGGTGGACCTGGAACCGAGYGACGTCCCCAGGCATCGAGGAGTGGTGACGATGAGGAAGGAACCGCGTGTGACGACGCGCCCAGCAGTGAGCAAGCAAGGACAACGCGACCCGGGTCGGCGCGATCGACTGGTTGATGTTGCCGTCGAGGTGATCGCCGAGCGCGGAGTCGCAGGTGCCACGCACCGTGCAGTTGCCGAAGCTGCGGGCGTGCCCCTCGGATCGACAACCTACTACTTCAAATCTCTGGAAGATCTTCACGCCGAAGCGATCACGCGACATGCCGCGAACATTTTCGGCGTCTTCCAGGCTCGGCTCGAGGGCGTCAGAAGTCGCGAACAGTTGCTCGACTCTCTCGTCGATCTCGTCATCGAGGATCTGACCGGAGACAAGCGAGGGCTCGTAGTGACGATCGAGCTGTACGCCCTCGCAACCCGCAAGGCAGCGTTCTTCGACATCGCGGACGACTGGGTCCGAGTCACGCAAGCGCTCTTCGAGCTCCATATGGACGAGGAAGCCGCGCAGGCGGTGAATGCGCTGATCGAGGGCATCGTGATACACAGCGCTCTCTCATCCACACACATCACGAGCCAGCACCTTCGCCGGCAACTGGAGCAACTGGTCCCGAATGCCTCATTTTCACCCAGTCGCGCAACGGTTCCAAGCACGCCCGTGTCAGAACAGCTGGTGGCCGCACGCGCCGCGGCACAAGACCAAGGCTAGAAAATGACGTCATCCACGATCGCACACCATGCATTTGCCGATTCATCCGCGCGCCGGTCCAGAATGAGCGAGAAGCCGCTGACAATCGAATCGGCGCTGAAACTCGAGGTCTTCAGGCGGATACCGTTGACGATATTCGCCGGCGAAACCAACCTGTCGCGATCGATACGATGGGTGCACCCGGTCGAGGTACCTGATATCGCGCGCTTCCTTACCGGTGGAGAAATGTTGCTGACCGCCGGCCTCGGCATCGCCCGAGACCCGGAGCAGCAACGGCGTTTCATCCGCGAGATCTCCGACGCAGGCGCCTCCGTTCTCATTCTCGAACTGAGCGGCCGCGCATACAGTGACATGCCCGACGCTCTCGTCGACGAGGCTGTATCGAGGAACTTCCCCTTGGTGGGTCTGCGAGGCGAGCTTCCATTCGTGGAGGTGTCGGCGCAGGTTCACGAATCGCTGGTCGATGAACGCGTGCTAGAACTCACCACATATGAACGACTGAACGATGTGTTCATGCAGTCGCTGCTCGAAGGTCGCGACCACGTCTCGTTTGCCGAGAAGCTAGCCGCCGAGGTAGATCATCCTGTGGTTCTGGAAGACACCCTTCACCAGGTCGTCGCATACTCCGGCGCCACCGCGAAAGCCGATGTCACACTGACTGATTGGGAACGACACTCGCGAGTCCTCCACGATACTGCGACGAACGCACACGGTGCCGCGCACGCGGCGGGGGAGCCATCCGAATGCACGCGACGGGCGGTCATCCTGCGTGGCGAACGGTGGGGATGGTTGCACATACTCCACGGCACCGAACCGCTCGACCGGGCTGACCTCTACGCTCTCGATCGTGCGGCGGATGCGGTCGCCATCACTCTCCTGGGTGCCCGCGAGAGCGGCGCGAAGGCGGCTCAGCGACAGAATGCCCTGGTCAATCGGCTGCTCCTGGGCGACATCTCGGGCGAAGCTTTCGTCACCCGTGCCCTCCGAATCGGCCGCGATCTGCGAGAACGATCACTGGTCGTGGTCTTCGTCAGCAAACGGTCGTCGATCGCCTCGCCGCTCGACGAGGCATTGGAGGAGTTGTGCCGCACACTGCACGTCCCCTCCGTGGTCGCCGACATCGGCGATCACACACTGGCAATCATCGGCCTGTCGCGTCAGTGCCCCGAAGAAACCTTGGTGGAGAAGCTGTCCACGCTCCGGGTGCGAGCGGGCGTCAGTAGGCAGGTGGCGGCAAGTCAGGTCCCGCAAGCGGTGGAACAGGCGCGCAGCGCAGCCTCCGTCGCGGCTGCGCGAAACGACGAACGAGTGCTGCGGTTCGACGAACTCGGCGTGCTTCGGCTCCTGGTTTCCCTGGCCCAGGGCCCAGAACTGGCCCGCTACGTTGAGGACGAACTCGGTCCCGTCCTCAAGCACGACGCGAATTCCGCCAGTCCGTTGCTCCCGACTCTACGTGCGTTCCTGACTTACGACGGGAACAAGACCCATGCGGCCGAAGCGCTGTTCGTGCAGCGACGCACGATGTACTACCGAATCGATCGACTGAACCAGTTGCTGAAAAGAAAACTCGACGATCCCGACGTACGTCAGGCACTGATCTTCGCGGTCCGCGGGCACGATCTCATGCACAAGTGCTGAATTGAACGAATTGCGCAACTTCTGGGCGAGAACTGCACACGCTAGGTAGCGCGGTAAGGGCGGGCCGGCCGTAAAGTGAGAATGCGCGAACGGTAGCGCTTCGTATCGCCGGGCCGTACTCGGCAGACCGATCACGATCGGTGCAGTACCCGAACTTCTGCCTCCCGCTCGAATCCCCATAATGGATGGAAAACAACTGTGTCTGAAAATGTTTCACGAAATCCGAAGATTCCCACCGTGCGCTCGGTCGATCACGTCGCCTACACCGTGCCCGATCTCGATGCCGCGGTCGCCTTCTTCGTCGACCACTTCGCCGGCGAGTGCATCTTCTTCGACGGCCCCTTTTCCGACAGCGAGGACGGCATGGCTCGCCGCCTCAACGTCCACCCCGACGCCAAGTGCCGTCTCGCGATGGTCCGCCTCGGGCTGACCACCAACATCGAGTTGTTCGAGTACTCGGCGCCCGACCAAACCACCCAGCCTCCCCGCAACAGTGACATCGGCGGCCATCACCTCGCCCTCTACGTCGACGACATCGACGAAGGCTACGACTACGTCCGCTCGATTCCGGGCGTGGTCGTCATGGCAGGCCCGAACGGTGTCGCGCCGGACTCCCCCGTTGCCGGACAGCGGTGGTTCTACTTCCTCACACCGTGGGGCATGCACATGGAACTCACCTCGTGCCCCGGTGGTTCGTTCTACGCGGGACTTCCGGGTGAGCGGATGGCGCCGCCGAGCGACCGCTGGCTCTGACAAACCGACCCTGGATCCGACACGTTCGGATCCAGGGTCGAATACTGCTTTGACACAGCAGATCCAACGGTAGGGGCACCCGACAACGACCGCCCGCGGCCATCGACTGTCATTCGTCGACGGCCGCGGGCGGCCTCCGTTTACGCCTTCTGGATCGGCCTCAGGCGGTCAGTGCACCGGAGTGACCCAACCGGAGGGCCAGGGCGGCCACAGTGATCGCCGGGTTGACCGCAGCCGACGACGGGAAGGGGGAGCTGTCCGCGATCCACAGATTGTCGAGATCGTGCGCCTTGAGATCCGCGTCGAGAACACTCGTCGCAGGGTCGTCACCCATGCGGGCGGTACCGCACTGATGGGAGGTCGCCTCGACACCGAGACCTTCGTGCAAGGTGATCGGGAACCCGGCGCGGTGGACGAGTTTCTTCATCCGCCTGATCAGTTCTCGATGTGAGGACATGTTGGTGGCTGTGCGCCTCACCGTGATGTCTCCGTTCGAGTTGAGCGCGATCCGGTTTTCCGGTAGCGGGAGGTCTTCGGTTTGCAGAAACAGGTCGAGGGTGTGCCGGGTGACCCCCTCGAGGATCGGGGTGGGGATGAGTGGGCGTGCGCGCTTTGCCATCTCGCCGCGCAGCTTGCCCAGACCCTGCACGTTCCCGAGCGGATACCGGTTGTCGGCACCGGCCGTGTACCAGTCGTTGATACCGATGGTCTTCTGATAAACGGCGTCGTTCGTGCGACGGGGGTCGATCGCCAGGAAGAACGTCGTCACGTGCGCCATGTAGTTCCGCCCGACCTGGTCGGAGGAATTCGCCAGCCCGTTGGGGTGTGTGGACGACGACGAGCGCAGCAGCAGTGCGGCCGTGTTCGCGGCACCGGCGGCGACCACGAACCGTTGTGCCTGCACGGTGATCGTGCTGCCGTTGTGTCGCACCTGGGCGCCGGTGACCTGACGACCGGTGCGGTCCGTGTTCAGGCGGGTCACCTCGGCATTGGTGAGGAGTTTGACCATGGCTGATTTGAGAGCTGGCCGCACCGCGGAGACGTCGGCGTCGCCTTTCGCGTCGATCATGCAGGGGAAGGCGTCGCACGTCGGACACAGCACGCAGGCGCCGCCGGGGCGGACGTCGAGGGACTGTGGTGCGGCGAATGGGTGGAGGCCTTGTCGGCGCGCGCCGTCCGCCAGCCGGGCCATGGCTCCTTCGTGGGCGATGCCGGGGAAGGGGTAGTCGGTCGAGCGCCACGGGTCGGTGGGATCTTCGCCCTTGTTGCCGTGCACCCAGAACATGTGCTCGGCCTCACCGTAGTGGGATTCGAGGTCTGCGTAGGAAATCGGCCAGGCTGGGGAGATACCGTCGGGGTGTTCGACCTCGCCGAAGTCGTGCTCCCGGAATCGGGGCAGCGTGGCACCATAGAGTTTGGTGCTGCCTCCCACGTAGTGGTAATTCCCAGGAATGAAGCTTTTCTTGGCGATTTCGTCGTACCAGGGTGCGGAATTCTTGTAGCGCCCCTCGGCAACTACCGCCTTGATCGACCAGTTCTCGCGCTCACGGGGCAGGAAGTCGCCCTGTTCGATGATGAGCACGCGCGCCCCGGACTCACGCAGGGCGTAGGCCAGGGTGCCGCCGCCCATGCCGGAGCCGATGATGGCGACATCGCAATCGACCACCTGGGGTGGATTGGTGATGACCGAAGGTTGGTCAGGGGCGAAAAGGTCGGGCATGGGAGCTGCTCCTGGTTGTCGGCGCCACCTGCGCGGCGCCAGCTCGTGTACTTCTTCGACGGTAGATCTGTTTCGGGGGCAATACGAGCGGCGTTGCGTGCACGCTCGAGGTAACTGATTGCCCACACTGTGCAGTGACGTCGGATCGATGTCAGATGGGGCCGGGGACTCGATGCTTGCTGTCGGCACGGTCGGCGACGGTCGCGTACCCGTCGATGGGATCGACACTTCGCGTCAAGTTTTGCGGATCGAGGATCTTGTCCAATTGATCCTGCGTGAGCAGTTCACGTTCGAGGACGAGCGAGACGACCGTGCGGCCGCTCGCAAGTGCGTCCGCGGCGATGGTCGTGGCCTCGGTGTACCCGATATACGGGTTGAGTGCGGTCACGACTCCAATCGAGGCAGCCACCATCTGCTGCAGGTGTTCGGTATTCGCGTCGATACCGACGACGCAGCGCTGCGCGAGCGTTCTGCAACCCCGGGTCAGCAGTTCGATCGACTCGAAGAGGCTGTGCGCGATGATCGGCTCGAACGCGTTGAGCTGAAGCTGCCCGCCCTCGGCCGCCATCGTTACGGTCAGATCGTTTCCGATGACACGAAATGCGATCTGATTGACTACTTCCGGGATCACGGGGTTGACCTTGCCGGGCATGATCGACGAACCCGCCTGCACGGGCGGAAGCGTGATCTCCCCCAGTCCCGCACGCGGTCCCGAGGACAAAAGACGCAGATCATTGCAGACCTTCGACAGCTTCACCGCGGTGCGCTTGAGCACCCCGGACAGCTGAACAAACGCCCCGACGTCCTGGGTCGCTTCGATCAGATCCGACGCGGTGATCAAGGACAACCCCGTGATAGCGGCGAGATGCGCGCGGACGCGCCATGCGTACTCGGGGTGGGCATTGAGCCCCGTGCCGATGGCTGTGCCACCAAGGTTGATCTCCGAGATCAGGGCCGCCGACTCGGCGAGCCGCTCCGCGTCCTCGTCCAGCATGAGCGCGTACGTTCCGAACTCCTGCCCGAGGGTCATCGGCACCGCATCCTGTAACTGGGTACGACCGACCTTGAGGACATCGACGAACTCGGCGGCCTTGCCCGCGAATGCGGTGGCCAACTCCCCCATGGCTTGACGTAGATGCACCAACGCCGTCTGGAGACCGATCTTGACTGCAGTGGGGTAGACATCGTTCGTACTCTGGCCGAGGTTGACCTGCTCGAGCGGATGAAGGAACTCGTAGTCCCCCTTTGCATGCCCCAGCAACTCGAGGGCGCGGTTGGCCACGACCTCGTTCGCGTTCATGTTGGTCGATGTGCCGGCCCCACCCTGGATGACGTCGACGACGAAGTGGTCGTGCAGGGCACCCGAGCGGATCTCCTCGCACGCCCTCGTGATCGCCCCCGCCTCGCGCAGTCCGATCAATCCGAGGTTGGCGTTCGCTTGCGCCGCAGCCTGCTTGACCGCGGCAAGCGCCGACACCAGATCCGGATGCGCGGAGATCGGAACACCAGTAATCGGGAAGTTCTCGATGGCCCGCAGCGTATGCACGCCGTAGTACGCGCCCGCCGGAACCTCGCGGTCACCGAGGAGATCGTGCTCGATCCGGGTCATTGTTCGGTCACGGCGCGGGTGGGAATCTCTCCCCAGAGCAGGTCGGCGCCACCGAACTTCGCGGCCCGCAGATCACCCGACCTGGCATGGCCTTCGAACTTCTCGAGCCGTGACAGACGTCCGCAGATCTCGCCGAGCTGGGCGCTGGCAGCAGGATCACGCACCTCCTGGTAGGTGAGGGTCTTGAGGAACTTACCCACCCACAGACCACCGGTGTATCGCGCCGCCCCCAATGTCGGAAGCACATGGTTAGTGCCGATCACCTTGTCCCCATAGGGAACACAGGTTCCCTCACCGAGGAACAACGCCCCATAGTTCCGCATCGATTCGAGCGCCTGCCGCGGCTCCTCGGTGAGGATCTGCACGTGCTCGGACGCGAACCGATCCGCCAGCGCATACGCCTCGGTGAGGGTGTCCGTGACGTGGATCTGGCCGTAATCACGCCACGCCGGTCCGGCGATGGCGTTGGTCTGCAACCCGGGAAGCAGCGCATCGATGTGATCGAGCACCGCACGGCCGACTGCCTCGGAGGTGGTGATCAGGACACACGGTGAGTCTGGCCCATGTTCGGCTTGACTGAGCAGGTCGACCGCGACGGTAAAGGGATCGGCATAATCGTCGGCGACGATCAGGGTCTCCGTGGGGCCCGCGAACAGGTCGATTCCGACTTCACCGAAGAGCTGACGCTTCGCTTCGGCGACATATGCGTTGCCAGGCCCGGTCAGGATGCTGACCGGCGCGATGGTCTCTGTTCCCAGTGCCAGCGCAGCGATGGCCTGCACTCCACCGAGCACCAGAATTTCGTCCGCTCCGGCGAGGTGCATCGCCGCGACACTGATCTGCGGCGGAAGTCCCTCGTTGGGAGGAGTAGTCGCGGCCACCCGCTCGACACCAGCCACCTTGGCCGTCAGCACCGTCATGTGCGCCGAGGCCGTCAGCGGGTACCGGCCGCCGGGAACGTAGGCGCCCGAGGCGTCGATTGGAATGTTGCGCTGTCCCAGGAAAACTCCCGGCAGGGTCTCGGTCTCGAAGTCCTGGATCGAGYCCTTCTGCGCTTGAGCGAATCCGCGAATCTGACGCTGCGCGAATCGAAGATCGTCCAGTGTCGACTCCGGAATGGATGACACGATGGAGCGCACCTCGTCCTCGCTCAGGCGGAACGACTTCGGGGACCACCCGTCGAACTGCTGCGAGTACTTCCTGACCGCATCGTCGCCGTTGGTGCGCACGTCGGCGATGACCGATGCGACAGTATCGACCACAGCCGGGTTGCTCGTACGCTGCGTCGGCTCACCAGCGGCGGGCTTGAGAACAAACGACATGATGGCTAGCTCCTTCAAGCTTCACGGAAAGCACCTGTTCGCTGTCGACGTGCCCTGCCTGCGGAGTAAAGAGCTCTCTCGGGTGGGACTCGTCTTGTAGCTGTAGACCAGAGTGCCGCCCCGCTCGGACGTCCGTAAGACGCACTATGCGCACCATTCTCCACATCTTGTGCACGATTCGAGTAAAATGACGAGTCGCGTCCGTCGAACTTCCAGGTGAGATCGCGGACAGTTCGGTGACACTGCGCACCCGAAAGAGAAACGGATGGCTCCTGCTTGTAGTTACGTCGGTATTTCGGGGTTCGAGTGCTGAGTGCGAGTGCCTCCGGCCGAACGATGTTCTGCGACTATCGGCGACTACTTCGCGGTCAAAGACGGAGGCGTTAACTGATCCGGGACACGGTGTTGTTCCGGTATCAGTGGGAGGAGACGGGGAACTGTACCGAGCTCTTGTCGCGTAGGTGGGGCACGATGAGTTCGGTGATGATGCGCTGGTGTTCGGGCGAGGTCATGTACGCGGTGAGGGCATCGTGGTCGGTGAAGACCGCGGAGACCGCGTAGTCGGCGTTTCCCGGACGAATCCGCAGGTCGGGTCCGTGCTGGTAGGACTCGATGCCGGCGGTCGCCGCCGACAGAGCGTCGAGGGACTCGGCGAGCGCCGTCAGTGTCGCGGTGGGCAGGTCCG
Organism: Rhodococcus sp. P4_B6; assembly: GCF_056402215.1. NCBI lineage: Bacteria > Bacillati > Actinomycetota > Actinomycetes > Mycobacteriales > Nocardiaceae > Rhodococcus > Rhodococcus sp. P4_B6. The sequence goes on from NZ_JBFUHV010000130.1 coordinate 24,043, forward strand.
GCATGAAGGTGAAGATGACGACGTGGCCGATGGCCATGATGGGGCTCCTTGGGCGGTGTTCTGGGCAGAGTTGGTGGTGGTGAAAGCGGTTCGTCGGTCGAGTTCGGAGGTTCCGCCCCAGACCCCGTATCCTTCGCGGGCCGAGAGCGCATACTCTCGGTATTGGTCGAGCACCGGGCAGCGCAGACAGATGCGTTTCGCCTCCCGTTCGCGTCGCACTCGGGGCCCTTTCGGCTCGTCCTCGGGGGCGAAGAACAGGTAGGGGTCCATCGATCGGCAGAGGGCGTGCAGACGCCACGCCCACGTGTCATGTGCCGGTCGGACGGGATTCGCTGCGCAGGTCATCAGTATCTCTCAGGTCGTACAACAGCAACGAGCGGGTGACGGGCACGGTCCGGGGCGTCGACCACCGACGCCCCGGACCGTGCCCCCTTGGTCCGTGCCTGCGGGTGAAGAGGCGCTCCGGTCGTGGCACGGACCCGTTCCTAGCGGGTTGAGTGCGTGTATCGCGCGCATTCCAACCCGATCACCCTGTGGTGGAATGTGTTCCGGTCATGAGGGCGGCGAGGTCGTCGGGTTCGAGGAACGACGGCGGGGGCGGCGGTCCCCAGGCGTAGAGGCCTTGGAGTCCGTGCAGCACTTCCGGGGACCAGAGTTCGTCTTCGGGGACGGTGTCCATGTCGGAGTAGTACTCGGAGAAGTTCCCGGCGGGGTCCTTGAGGTACCAGAAGAAGTTCGCGCCGGCGTGGTGGCGGCCGAGTCCCCAGATGTGGCGTTCGGGGTTGTTCTCGAGCATGGTGTGGGCGCCGCGCCCGACCTCGTCGATGTCGTCGACCTGCCAGCTGGTGTGGTGCATGAAGTTCACCGGTGCGGCCATGACGAGGACGTTGTGGTGCTCGACGGAGCAGCGCAGGAACGCGGCCTTGTCGCCCATGTAGTCGCTGACCTTGAAGCCGAGGCCGTCGGTGAAGAACTTCATGTGGTCTCGAGGTCGGTGGACCCGAGCACCGCGTGTCCGAGTTTGCGGGGGCGTACCGGGTCGGTGCGGGTGAGGAACGGGGCCCGCCCCCACCGGTCGATCCGGCCCGGGCCGTTGTACGGCGTCGGCGACACCGCGGGCTCGATGACGATCCGGGGTCGCACCGCGACGTGCACCAGGGTGCCGGTGATCGGTTCGACGGCGCTGACGGAGGTGTCGTCGTGCTGGATCGCGGTACCGAGCTTGGTCAGCCGTGCTGTGGTGGCGGTGATGTCGTCGGGGTCGTCGGCGGCGACGGTCAGCTCGACCAGTCGCCGGGTGGGCGCGTGCACGATGTGGAGTTGTTCGCCGCCGTTGCGGGTGGCGAAYACCCCGTGTCCGTGGTGTTCGAGTCCGAAGTCGGTGTAGTAGGCGATGGTGTCGTCGACGTTGGGGACGCCGATGGTGACCTTGCCCAGTCCGTGTAGTGYCATGACGTGGTGTCCTTACTGCGCGTCGGGTTCGGCGACGAATCTCTGGTGCAGYTSRCCGATGCCGTCGATCCAGCTGTSGAGTGTGTCGCCGGGCTGCAGGAACCGTTGCGGGTTGCGGCCGACACCGACRCCGGCGGGGTGCCGGTGAAGATCACGTCMCCGGGGTAGAGGGTGACGGTGTGGGAGAGGGTGGCGATGAGCGTGGAGACGGGGAAGATCAGGTCGCGGGTGCGGCCTTTCTGCACTTGTTCGCCGTCGATGGTGCAGCCGAGTTCGAGGTCGTCGGGGTCGGCGAACTCGTCCGGGGTGACCAGCCACGGTCCTTGCGGGGAGAACCCGGCGTAGGATTTGCCGAGACCGAATTGYGGTGCGGGACCACGGGTYTGGGTGATGCGTTCGGAGATGTCCTGTCCGGCGGTGAGTCCGGCGAYGTGGGACCAGGCGTCGGCGGCGTCGATGTTGCCGGCTTCGCGGCCGATGACGGCGACGAGTTCGACCTCCCAGTCGACGTTGCCGCCGGTGGGGATGATCACGTCGGTGTCGGGGCCGGTGAAGCTGGAGGCGTATTTGGTGAAGACCGGTGGCAGGTGGGTGGGGGATTCGAAGCCGGATTCGGCGGCGTGGGCGTGGTAGTTCAGGCCGACGGCGAACACCTGCCGGGGAGCCGGCGACGGTGCACCCAACCGGGTGCGGTCGATCGGGAAGCTGTCGTCGGCCAGAGCCGAGAGGTCCTGGACTGCGGCCCATTCGGTGACGTCGTCCCAGGCTTCGTAGAGAGCCTGCAGGCTCGGGCCGAACCGGCCGCGGGAGGCGTGGGCGATGTCGACGGCCCGCTCGCCACCGCCGGGGCGACGACGGCATGGCGGGCGGCGGTGGAGGAGTCCCGCCAAATCCGCTGGAGGGGATTGACGTCGGCGAAACTGCCGGCACCGTGCGCACTGAGCAGGATGTTGATGGCCTTGACGATGCTCTCGGCGACGAGGCCGGTATCGGCGCGCAGCCGGGCGCGTTGCGTGAAGTCCGGGTAGGTGCCGGTTGCTGCCGCGGTGTCGATGTCGTCCGCCGCCCGGTACGCGTGCAAATGGGCGGTGTCGATCAACATCGCGGCCTCGGCGACTTGCAACTGAAAGGCGACAGAGTCGGACTGCGCAGTGAAGTAGGTGTAGGCGATCGGCTTGTTCGCCTTGGCCTGCACGAGCTGCAGGGCGGCTCGCCCCAAACCGAGCTGGGGCCCGACCAGGACGAGCGCGAGAATCGGGACGAATGCGGAACGGTAGAAGGGCTCGTCGGCCAGATTCTCCGACGGGTACGTTCCCTCGATCGCCGGCGGTACCGCCATCACGCGGTGGTCGGGCACGAACACATCCGTCGCCACCAGGCAATTGCTGCCGGAGGATTTCATGCCTGCGACGAACCACGTGTCCTCGAGCTGCATCTCGCTCGTCGGGATGAGAGCGAGCCCCTGATCGATGACCTCACCGGCGTCGTTGGTGATCGGGATCCCCAGGACCGCCCAGGTGGCATGCCAGGATCCCGAGTTGTAGTACCAGCGGCCGGTGACCCGGTAGCCACCGTCGACCCGGGTGGTCTCCGACGTCGGTGTCAGAACACCGGACACCTTCGCGTCCGGGTCCGCGCCGAACACCTCGTCCTGAGCGCGGGTCGGGAACAACCCGGTCAGCCAGGCACACACGTTGGTCAGCGTCAGCACCCACGCGGTGCCCCCGTCGGACTCGGCAACCGCGGCGGAGACATCGAGCATGGTGCGCATCGAGGTCTCATAACCGCCGTACCGCTTCGGTACCGCGAGCTTGAACAGCCCGGCATCGGTCATCGCCTGGATCGATTCCTCGACGACGCGGCGGTTGCGCTCACCCTCGGCGGCGTTCTTCGTCAAGATGGGCGCGATCTCGCGGACACGGCCGACGAGGTCGGTGGCGGTGGGGACAGATGCGCTGGAGCTAGCGCGTTCGGTGACGGTTGTCATGATGGAACCTTTCAGAAAATGGGGTGGATGCAGGCAGGAAGGGCTGATTCAGCTCGACGCGCAGGCGGCAATCTGGTCGATGATGGGTCGGCGGGGACGTTCGGCGTAGCGGGAATGGGTGCCGAAGGTGCGGTGCGCGTACACCAGCGGAGGCAACTCCGCCTTACTGACCTTGGTGACCAGGCCGAACAGCAGCAGATGGTCACCACCCTCGACGGTGTCGTACAACTCGCAGGCGACCCAGCCGGCGGCGCCGTCGATGCGTGGCAGGCCGGTGTCGTGATGCCAGGGGGCGCTGTTGAATCGCTCGGCGCCGGCACCGCGGCTGGCGAACACCATCGCAAGATCGTCCTGTCCGTGCCCGAGCAGGTTGATCCCGAAGCGGCCACTGGATCGGATGCGCTGCAATAGCGCGGATCGACGATCGAAGGCGACCGTGATCAGCGGCGGGTCCTGCGACAGCGCGGCGAACGAGCTGGCAGTAGCTCCATGAGGGCCGTCGTCGTCGGCAGTCGTCACGATCGTCACCGGTGCGCAGACCCGGGACATCAGATCCCGGAAGTTCTTCGGGTCGATGCCAGCGGCGGATGCGGTCGGCTCACGGCCAGGTGCGGTAGTCATGTGAGTGCTCCTCGGTGGGGTGGCTCGCAACAC
>NZ_JBFUHV010000131.1:0-26232 GCF_056402215.1 Rhodococcus sp. P4_B6
ATCTGCGGGGTTCCCGGGACTCCCAAAGGCCCCGCGGTGGGATGCGAAGCGCATCCGGCGAGCTTCTTGTCGGGAATGATCGCACACAACCATTTTCCCGACGGCGTGACGAAGCCGAACGCGTCGCTCTCCGGGTCGCTCGACGCGTACTGCTTCGCGTCGACGCCGTTGACGGCCGGTTCGGCTGACGGTGGCTCACTCGAGGCGCTCGGTGCGACGGACTCGGTGCCGTCGGTCGACGACGCATCCTGGGTGCAGGCGGCGAGAAGAAGAGACGAGGCACCGGCGATCGAGGCCAGAGCCACCGCGGACCGCCGTCGAATCCTGGTCATGCGTCACACCCCTTTCGGTTCGGTCCGCGGGACCGATCGCCTGAGATGTTCCCACGAATACCGGGGTGTCGCGTCGCATCGACGGATCGGCCCCGAACACTCCTGGTGGTGGGCGAGCGGGCGTGGGCCGTCGATCCCGCGGTTCGAAAACGTGACGATGCTAGAATTCTGGGGCGTTGTCGCAGGTCCAGCAGTTGATGTACCCCGGATCTTCCTGTCGGAGTCGCCCGGCCGAGGAGGCCGTTCCATGGCTGAGTCATCGGTATTACCCGCGGATCTCGGCGGCAGCCCGGATCTCGAACGCATCGTCCTCGAACACGCGTATCGCGGCGCGCACCTGCAAGTCGCACTGCGTGGTGTGCTTGCGCTCTTCATCGCGTTGACACTGCTGTTCGTCCCGCCCATGAACGATGCGAATGTGTGCCTGGCGATCCTGACCGGCTACGCATTCTGGACCGTCGGGCTCGCGCTGTGGACCCGCCGAGGAGGTCCGGGTCCGGTGAACGCGATGTGGCTCGCCCTGTTCGTGGACCTTGCGGTCATCGGTAGCCTCACGCTGTTGACCGGTATTGCGGCGCAACAGAGTTGGACCGCCGACATCTTGACCAACGGACTGTTCGTGATCCCGTTACTGGCCTGCACTCAGCTACGCCCGGGTGTCTGCGCTTCCGTGGTCGTGCCCACGGTGCTGGTGTTCCTCGCCGCCAGTTGGGCCACGATGGCGTCGAACGAGGAACCGTGGTCGTCCATCCTGCTCAGCACGATGGCACTCGCCATCCTCTCGGCGGGCGCAGTCGTGCTCAGTAGAATTCAACGATCCAGAGTGCTCACCATCGGTCACCTCGTCCACGACCGCACCGCCCTGCTCGCGGAGTTGATGGGCCTCGAACAGCGCGAACGACGTGCGTTGTCCGAGCAACTCCACGACGGGGCGCTGCAATTCGTGCTTGCCGCGAAGATGGATCTCGACGACCTCACCGGCAGCGCCGATCCGGAGGCCGTCGATCGCATCACCCACGCACTCACCGAATCCGCGTCTCTGTTGAGGGCCACCGTCTCGGAACTCCATCCCACGGTGCTCGATCGCGTCGGACTTGCCCGTGCTCTCGGCGACATCGTCCGGTCCGCCCAGGCGCGCGGCGGTTTCGACGTGGATCTCCAGACCGTGGAATGGGACGACGACTTACGCACGTCGGCCGACGACGTGCTGTTCAGCGCCGCACGCGAATTGCTCAGCAACGTGGTCAAGCACGCGAGAGCCCGGACCGTCCGGGTCGAACTGACTCGGACGGGTGAGCATGCGGTCCTCGACGTCACCGACGACGGATGCGGCATCTCCCGTGAAGCGATCGACCGCAGTCTCAGCCGAGGGCACATCGGACTCACGTCGCACGAACTCCGCGTCGTCGCGGCCGGCGGCAGCTTCTCCGTCCGCCCGGGACCACGTGCGGGGACGGTTGCCCACATCGAGATGCCGTTCGAGGTCGTGACAGCGTCCGATTCCCTCACGATCTCGGCGCACTAGTCCATCACTCGACGCCGAGCATCACCTCGGTGGACTTCACGAGCACCGTCGCAGCCACGCCGGCCTGCAGACCGAGTTCCTCGACCGCCTCCTTCGTGATGGACGCGGTGACGATCTGCTCGCCTCCGTCGAGACGCACCTTCACTGTCGCCATCACACTGCCGAGGGTGACCTCGGTGATCGTTCCGGTGAGCTGGTTCCGGGTGGACAAACGCATCGTGAACCTCCGTCTCGCGGCCTGTGGTTCCGACGCTAGCCGCAACCACTCCGGAATAGGTGAGGTTGGACCTCGAGTCAGTCGGAGGTGACKGTCGACGGACTCGGTTCCAGGAGCGCAGTCAGACAGGTGGGCCCCAGGCCGATCTCCGGCCACCCCGCCGAGATCATGATGTCGTGTGGGCGCGTACACGTGCCGAGCCAGTAGTTCGGCTCCGTGCGGTAGGCGGGTACTCCACCCCACTTCCGGGGTGAGCCGGACCGTGGCAGATAGGGGTCGGCAACGCCGACGACAGACCCCAACTGCAGCAGCACCGACAGATACGACCATTGGGTGTCGGGATCCGCCGGATCGGACAGCACCCGTGTCTCGTGGTGTGCGCGCTCGGCGGTCCGCCCCGTGGCGGTCAACGCGAGACGGACGTGGATTCCCGACGAGAACGCGACAATTCCGAGGAGGTCGAGGGTGTGGTGAGTTCCGGACGCGAGAATGGTGGGACCGTGCACTGCGGTCCCACTGGCTGTCGGCGGCGCGAATGCCGGCCAACGCGCTCTGCGCATGCCCACGATGGTGCCCCTACATCGAGGCGGAATCAACGTCCCACGCCCGCGGGCGTGGGACGGGACTCGAGACGGCAGGCGCGGCAGAATGGCGTGAGGACGCGCGAGGCGTCACTTCCGGAACGCTTATCGTGGATGGAGGTCGAGGCGGGTGGAGGACGGAAGGTTCGCAGCGGAGGGAGTGTCCATGGAGTCGCTGCCGGATTCGCGGATGCTGCTCGCGGTCCTCGAATACAGTCCGGCGTTGGTGTTCGTGTCCGAATTCGTGTCCGGTCGGATCGTGTACGTCAATCCCGCGGGTGTCGGCGTCCTCGGATTCGGTGATGCCGTGCATGCGTACTCGAGGACGACGGCGGAACTGTTCACCGACGTCGGCCTCGTGCAGGCGCGTGACGTGGAGTCGGCTCTGGCCGACCGGGGAGAGTGGACCGGGTTGACCGAGTTTCGCCATTTCGTCACGGGCGAGCCGATCCCGATGCTGATTTCGACGTTCGTGCTCGAATACACGGAGACCGGGCCGGCGGTGATCGGGTCGATTGCCCAGGATCGCCGCGGCGCCGAACACGACGAGCAACGCCTGCAGCGCGCATTGGGGGAGTCCGCGTACCGGGCCCGGGAGCAGCAGGCGATCGCCGACCTGAGCCAACTCGCCGTCGGCGGAGACCTCGATGAACTCCTCACGGCGGCGGCTGGGGCGGCGGCCGCGCTGATGGGTGTGCACTGTTCGTCGATCGCACGGGTGGCCGACGACGGCGAACTCACGGTGCTCGCCTACCGCGGTCCCGAGCCCGGTCCGAAGACGTTCTCGCCGGGGCCGGGATCGCAGCCCGGGTACGCCGCTGCAAATGGGTCGGTGATCGTGTGCACCGATCGGGTCCACGAATCCCGGTTCTCCACGGCGGGGATGAGCGGGCGCGGGCTGCAGAGCGGGGTGTGCGTTCCGTTCGGCTCCGAAGAGGTGTGGGGTGTGTTGACGGCGCACAGTCGTCGTCCCCGTGACTACACCGAGCGTGACCTGACCTTTTTGCGTTCGGTGACAGCCGTGCTCTCCGCGGCGATCCGCCGTATCGAGGCCGAGGCCGCGCTGGTGCACCAGAGCTTGCACGACCCGCTGACGGGATTGCCGAACCGCACATTGGCTCGCCGCCGGCTCGACGAGGCCCTGGACGCGGCGCCGCACGGTGGCCCGCGCGTGGCGCTGCTGCTGGTGGATCTCGACGACTTCAAGACCGTCAACGACAGCCTCGGTCACGCGGTTGGCGACGACGCGCTGATCGTGCTCGCCAGGCATCTGCGGTCGGCGGTGCGCCCGGGCGATACCGTTGCCCGCCTCGGCGGCGACGAATTCGTGGTCGTCTGTGAGCACGTCGCGGGCGCGGCGGAGGCGGTCGCGATTGCCGCCCGGATCGCCGGTAGCTTCGCCGACCTGAACCGGGCGCGGTCACTCGAGTGGCCGATCAGTGCCAGTATCGGTGTTGCACTGTCCGATCCCGAGTGCACCCGTGAAGAGCTCGTTCGGCGGGCGGACTCGGCGATGTATCGTGCAAAGGCAGCGGGAGCGGGCGGTTACGCGCTCTACGACGGCACCTTCTAGCGCAGCGGCAGGCCCCCGATCGGTGCGGTGTTGCCGACGCGACACGAAATCGTGGCCACCGCTAGGCACCCTGGGGTGGGGAAATTGTCATCTTGACGCGCTTCGCGACGCGTCGAATACTTGCTGGACACGGCGGTTCCCGTCGGCATTCGACGAGAGAATTCCGCGTTTCGCCCTTGAGAGAGAAAGATATTCGCGTCTTCGACGCTGAACGCGCCGACGTGGATGTCGGATGGAACTGAGGCGCTCGATGGCAGTTTTCGACCCAGACGCGACCCAGGCGGCGTCGATCCGCGCAGTCGGCCACGGGATCGTGGCGGAGTTGGACGCTGCCGGTTTCGCGGGTGCCGAGGAGGTCGGCCGGGGCGGGTTCGGTGTCGTGTACCGCTGTCTGCAGCGTTCGCTCGGTCGAATCGTCGCAATCAAGGTCCTGACGTCGGACCTGGACTCCGAGAACCGCGAGCGGTTCCTGCGGGAGGGCTACGCGATGGGCGGGCTCTCCGGCCACCCGAACATCGTCAACATTCTGCAGGTCGGCGTGACCGAGACCGGTCGCCCGTACATTGTCATGCATTACCACCCCCGCGACTCGCTGGCGGTGCAGATACGCCGAGAAGGTCCGCTGCCCTGGCCGGAGGCGATCAGCATCGGAGTGAAGCTGGCGGGCGCACTGGAGACCGCGCATCGGACCGGCACCCTCCACCGCGACATCAAACCCGCGAACATCCTGCTCACCGACTACGGCGAGCCGCAGTTGACCGATTTCGGCATTGCGCACATCGCCGGCGGCTACGAAACCGCCACCGGCGGGTTCACCGGATCACTGGCGTTCACCGCACCGGAAGTCCTCAACGGCGAATCGCCGACCGCACGTTCGGACGTCTACGGTCTGGGCGCGACGATCTTTTCGCTGATCGCGGGGCGGGCGGCGTTCGAGCGGAAGACCGGCGAGGAACTCGTCGCGCAGTTCGTGAGGATCAGCACCCTGACGGTGCCGGACCTGCGCGCTCAAGGCATCCCGGACGGTGTGTGCGCCGTCATCGAGAGGGCGATGGCGTCGAATCCGTTCGCTCGGCCGGCGTCCGCCGAAGAGTTCGGACACGAACTCCAAGCCGCGCAGCGACACATCGGGTTGCGTTCGGACGCGATGGCGCTGGCACCCCTGGAACCCGCCCAGCCGGCCGAGTCGCATCCGTCGGCGGCGGATGCCGGTGGCTACCGTCAGATCCGGTTCGAGGATTCGGACGGTCAGCGCCCAGTCTTCGCACCGACCGAGCAGATCCAGCCGGAGTCGCACCCCTCGGGCCCGTTCTGGCCACCGACGGGTCCGTCGCCCTGGCCGCCGACGGGTCCGTCGCCCTGGCCACCGACGGGTCCGTCGCCCTGGCCGCCACCGGGAGTGCCGGGGAGCAGTCGGCAGGCCCGCACCCGGCGGCGCCGCATCCTGACCGTGCTCGCGCTGGTGGTGGCGCTGGTGCTGACCGGTGGTGGTTACCTCGTGTTCAGGGAGGCAACCGGACCCGGCGCCGCGGGACCGACCGCCCAGCAAGCGGGTGAGCCCCCGGCCGTCGACCCGACCGCGGCGTGGCGACCGGTCGCCGACGCCCGGGTCGCCCGTCAGCAGACGGCGACGACGGTCGCGGACGGCACCATGTGGGTCTTCGGAGGGTTGGACGACAACGGTGTGTCCGCCCGGCAGGAAGGCTACGACCCGGCCATCGACACCTGGAAGGCCGGCCCCGATCTCCCCGTCCCGCTCAATCATGCGATGGCCGTCACCTACAACGACGAGCCCGTACTCATCGGCGGATGGCAAGCGAAAGGCCAGAACCTGACAGCCGTCGCCTCCGCTCGGGTGATGGCCATGCGCGACGGGCGATGGGTCGATCTGCCCCCGCTGAACGTGCCGCGGGCGGCCGGTGCCGCGGCCGTGGTGGGCGACGAGATCGTGGTCGCCGGGGGACAGGCGGACGGTGGCCTGGTGGCTACGACAGAAGTGTTCGACGGAACGAAGTGGACGACGGTCCCGAACATCCCGACGCCACGGGAGCATCTGGCAGGCGTCTCGGACGGGAAGTACTTCTACGCGATCGGCGGGCGCGATCTGGCGTCGGATCAGAACACGGCCGCGGTCGAACGTTTCGATCCGGCTGCGGGAACGTGGGCGACGCTGCCCGGCATGCCCACCCCCCGCGGCGGGCTCGGAGCGGCGTTCATCGACGGCCGCATCGTCGCAGTCGGCGGTGAAGAACCCACCCGGGTGCTCTCCACGGTCGAGGCCTACGACGTGATCGCAGGGACGTGGTCGCAATTGCCTGCTCTGCGCACGCCGCGGCACGGGATGGCGGTCGGCGCGGTCGGCAACACGGTGTACGCGGTCGGCGGCGGYATCAAGCCCACGCACGCCGAATCGACAGCTGTTTCCGAGGCGCTGCAGATCGCGCCACGCAAGACGCAATGGGCACCGGCGTGGCGTCCGCTGAGGGACGCGCCGATCGCCCGCCAGCAGACCGCGACTGCCGTCGCGGACGGGACGATCTGGGTGGTCGGCGGACTCGACAATGTGGGGTCGACCCCGAAGGTCGAGGGCAACGACCCGGCCATCGACACCTGGAAGGCCGGTCCCGACCTTCCGGTCCCGCTCAATCATGCGATGGCCGTCGAATACGGCGGCGAGTTGGTGGTCCTCGGAGGCTGGGTGCCGGAAGGGCCGAACCTTACCGGTACGACGTCGGACCGGGTGCTCGCGCTGCGGGACGGCAACTGGGTGGACCTGCCCCCGCTGAACCTGCCGCGGGCGGCCGGTGCCGCGGCCGTGGTGGGCAATGAGATCGTCGTCGCCGGGGGTCAGGCGGAGGGCGAACTGGTGGCGTCGACAGAGGTGTTCGACGGAACGAAGTGGACGACCGTCGAGGACATTCCGACGTCACGGGAGCATCTGGCCGGGGTGTCGGACGGGAAGTACTTCTACGCGATCGGTGGCCGCGATCTGGCGTCGGATCAGAACACGGCCGCGGTCGAACGCTTCGATCCGGTTGCGGGGACGTGGGCGACGCTGCCCGGCATGCCCACCCCTCGTGGCGGGCTCGGGGCGGCGTACATCGACGGCCGCATCGTCGCAGTCGGCGGTGAACAGCCGACCCGGGTGCTGTCGACGGTCGAGGCCTACGACGTCGCTTCGGCGACCTGGTCGGCGTTGCCGCCCATGCCCACCGGAGCTCACGGGATGTCCGTCGCGACGGTCGGGCACACCGTCTACGCGATCGGCGGTGCACTCCGGCCCACGCATGCCGAGTCCACCGCGACTGCGCAGGCACTCGATTTCTGGTGACAGCGACGGGTTGTCGTCCGGCAATTGCGCACTCTGAATGTCTTCTGTCCGTGTCGTTGTGCGCAGTATAGGGGGGCTAGACTTGTGGTCGGGAGGACGAATTTTTACACGAGATACGGGCCGGGAGGTTCGTGATGAAGGTGACGGCGACGGCCACCCGTCGCGGCGGATCGTGGGTGGTGGAGGTTCCGGGAGTCGAAGGCGTGCTCACCCAGGCTCGGCGGCTCGATCAGGTGTCCGCCATCGTGGCGGAGGCCGTCCATCTGGTCCGGGGTGTTCGGGCCGAGGACGTCGAGGTGGAACTCGACTACGAAATCGGAGATTCCGCGGCGCTCATGGAGGCCCGCGCCGCCCACTGGCAGGTCGAGTCTGCCGCCCACGCGCAGGAATGCGCAGCGCGGGCTTCGCGGGCCGCGGTGGCGCATCTGCGCCGATCGGGTCTCTCGGTGCGTGACATCGGTGTCATCCTCGACCTGAGCCCGCAACGAGTCTCTCAACTCGACCGTGCCGGCATTCATGCCTGATGGCGGTACGTGCGAAAACTGCACCGATCAATCGCGGATGCCGCAGCAGAGTCGGTGATCCGGCAACTTCCGATCCGGCAACTTCCGATCCGGCGACACTCGTGCGGCCCCTAGGATGCAGGGGGGAGCCCTTCGCGCTGAACGGCTCGGGGCAAGGAGGGGGAATTCAGATGCGTGGAGCAGGAAAGCTTCTCGCCGGAGTCGGCATTGCAACGGTGATCGCAGCGGCCGGGCAGGGCATTGCTGTCGCAGCGCCCGAGGATACGACGGAACGTGTGACGACCCTGCAGGTCCCACCGATCGGGATGAGCCCGGTTCTCGCCGCCTACTTCACCGTCGACGCAGTCACGGGTCGGGTACCCGGAGTCGTGCGGTTTCGCACCGTGAGCGAGTGTTACGTCCTGAATCCCATCAGTGCGGACACGTGCATACCCGGACCGGGTAACGCCATGCGGGCGAATGCTGTGCGGGTGCACTGGCTGAACGTGAACACCGGGGCGACCGGCGCGGCCACGATCCCCATCGGAACCGCCGGGTCGACCGATTCGCCTCGCCCCGAGATCGACGTGGCCACCGGCAGCGGGCGAATCGTCGTCGGCACGATGGCCCCGGCCGAGTATCCACAGGCGTTGCTTCCGGGCTTCGGCACCTTCGACGTGCCCTGATCGTCTCCACCGCGAACCGCCGGGCGCCACCGCCTAGAATCTCGGTGGAGGCGGGCGCGCCTCTCCGATGTGTCGCCCGTCCCCGGTGCACAGTCCCGCAGACGCGGCAATTTCGATCGGCGGAGAGTGGCAATGCAAAGTGGAGCGTTATTCGGCAGATACCGGCTGGACCGGTCGCTGTCGGTGGACGAGAACGGCGAGGTGTGGGCGGCATTCGACACCGTCACCGCTCGGCACGTCGCGGTGCGGGCGTTGCCTCGGGACGCGAGCGAGGACGACGAATATTGTGATCGGTTCGTCCGTGAAGCAGGCATCGCGGCGCACATCCGGAACCCGCACGTGGTTGCGATCCACGACTTCGGGCAGATCGGAAACCGGCTCTACCTCGCGACTCCGCTCATCGGCGGAACGAACCTGCGGACAATCCTTCAGTCGGGCGGACCGATGGAGGCATCTCGCGCGGTCGGAGTCGTCCAGCAATTGGCCGCGGCGCTGGAGGCCGTGCACGCCGCGGGGCTGGTCGAGCGGGGAGTGGCGTCGGCGAACGTCGTCGTGCTGGACGGGGGACTGGTTCAGCTCACGGACGTCGGGCTCCCCACGGCTCCCGGCGCCGTGGCGGGAGTCCCCGGTCTGAGCACCGTCTTGTACGAGTGCCTGACCGGCGGGCAGTTCGCGTCGAACGGCCGGGAGTTGCCGTCGTCGAAGTTCTCGACGCTTCCCGTCGGCATGCAGGCTGTGATCGCACGCGGAACGGCAGCCGATCCCGCGCGGCGCTATCGGTCGCCGAGCGACCTGGCCGCGGCCGCCGCTCGCGCCGCGGCGACAGGTCCGCAGCCTGCCGCCGATCCCACTCCCGCGATCCCTCCGAACGACCGCAACCGCCGCCTCCTGCTCGCAGGGCTTGCGCTCGCCGCGATCATTGCCGTCGCGATCGTCGGGGGTGTGATCATCGGGTCGCGATCGGCATCACCCGACGTCGTGGTGCCCGTGCCGGCGTCCAGCGCGGCCGGGCCGACACCCGCCCCATCACCGACCGCCAGGGCGAACCCGACGGCGGCCGAGCAGGTGCCACCGGCCGCGGAGGCTCCGGTTCAGGACGAGGTCCCGCCGGCAGCAATTCCGGCGCCGCAATCACCGCAGGTGCTGCCGGCGCCCGTGCCCGCACCGGCACCCGCGCCTGCACCCGCGCCCGCACCTCAGGTGCTGCCCTGCTACCCGGGCTACGAGCACACGCCGCCTCCGGACGGACCGTGTCTCCCGCCGGGCTCGCCACCGGTACCGGCACCCGTGCCCGCACCAGCACCCGCGCCTGCACCCGCACCCGCACCCGCACCTCAGGTGCTGCCCTGCTACCCGGGCTACGAGCACACGCCGCCACCGGACGGACCGTGCTGGGCGCCCGGTGGGTGAGTCGCACCGGCGACGGTTGGTATCGGTGTCCAGATGAGGTGATCACCGACCGGCGTCCGCGGCGATCCAGGATTCGCAGACCCCGGTGACAGCGGCAGCGATGGCTTCTCCGTACAGCGTCCGCGCGGGTCGGGACTGTTCGATCTGAATTCCGCCCGCAGCGTCGACGGTGAGGCGGTTGACCAGGTTGGCCGCGGAACTGCCGCTGTAGCGTTCGCCGGGATCGGCTACGCGAACACGGACTCCGGTTCCGTCGAGTGCATTCGCGACTGCGTTGAGGACATCCGATTTGAGGCGTGCGGGTGCACGGCCCCCGATGAGGACGTCGTGTCCTCGGTAGCCGTGGAACGACACCGCCCACTGGAATCGTCGTGCACCCAGGGAGCGTAGAAGCGGGAAGCTGCGCACACTGAGATCGCCCGAGGAAATGTGCCATGCCCGGTATGCGTTGCCTGCCGGTCGCCACCCTTTGCACGTCCACAGCGTCGAATCGCGCGATCCGAGCGACGCGTAAACCTGCTCGGCCTGCCGATCCGTGCCGCTTTCGATGGCGCCGCCGTGCGGTGCGAGGACCACGAGGCGGTGGTGGTGCCCGTCGTCGTCGAGTCGCTCGACGAATTCACCCTCGACTTCGGCCTCTGCCTCGGAGATGGTGGGATCGATACACCGGAGGTCGAGGACCACCGCGTGTCCGGGCTCGGCGCCGATCCGACGGCATCCACCATCAGTTACCTGAACGGTGTCGATCCCGTGTGCATCTGCCTCCGGTATCAGTGTGAACAGTGCGGTCGTTCCCTGGTGACTCACCCGTGTCTGCTGACGGGGCTCGGCTCCGATCCGGGCCAGTAGGCGCGGGTGAATCCCGACATGCTCGGCGACGTTTGCGCTGGTGGAGCGACTCCGGCGGACTTCGAGGCGAACGGTGACCTTACTGTCGCCATTCCGCCGCATCGAAATCTGCTGTAACGGACGCTCTTCGAACACCTCCTCAGGTTAGACGCGATACTGTCCCCTCGGGCCCTTGTCGGCAGTTGTCGCGCGGCGAAGACTCGGATCCATGACTAATAAAGCAGTGGTCAGTCTCACCACCGGTCTCGAGGACGCCGAGAAGGTGACGGTTGCGTTTCTGGTCGCGGTCGGCGCGGCAGAACAACAGCGCCAGACGCTGATGTTTCTCACGAAGGAAGCGGTCCGACTCGCGCTCGACGGCACGATCCAGGGCGTCGCCTGCGAGGGTTGCCCGCCGCTTCCCGATCTGGCTGCACGATTCGAGAGCGCGGGCGGCACCTACATGGTGTGTCCGATCTGCTTCGAGGCCAAGCACCTCGACAAGGACGCACTGGTATCCAATGCCGAACTCGCCGGGACGGTTCCGATGTGGAAGTGGATCGGTGACGAAGGGGCGGTCACGTTCAGTTACTGAAACGGCACGGGTGCGAGCGCTGCTGACTCGGTTAGACTGCGCGCGAGTGCATTCGAGTCCGATCCGATGGCGGATCGTGGGGACAGGACGGGGCCGTGGTCGATCGCTACGTACTCGTCGACACCGACACCGGCGTCGACGATGCCCTTGCCCTGCTTACCATTGCGCACGACCCCTGCGCCGAGATCATCGGTGTCGGAAGCGTGTTCGGCAACTGCACCGAAACACAGGCCGCATCGAATGCMCTCACCGTCCTGTCCGTTGTCGGTCTTCGCGACGTTCCGGTGTGTATCGGACTGCCGCGTCCCGGGCCACCGCCCGCAACTCCGTCCGCACACGGTGTCGACGGACTCGGCGACCGCGGCCATCGGCCACCGCCGGGCATCGGTCCGGCGTCCGGTTCCGCCGTCGAGCAACTTTTCCGCGCCGCGGAAGACCGGCCCGGATCGGTGGACCTGCTCTGCCTGGGACCGCTTGCGAACATCGCCGCCGCCGTCACACGCGACCCACAGATCCTGACGCGGTTCCGGTCCGTCACCATCATGGGCGGAATGGGATCCGCCTCGCGGAGAAGTGCCGAGGCCGCATTGCAACCACAGTTCCTCGGCAAAGGCGACACGAACACCAACCACGATCCGGCCGCGACCGCGACCGTCGCGGCGGCGCCGGGGCCGATCACGTGGGTGGGAACGAATGTCACCGGCCGACTTCGACTGACCTGGGCCGACCTGGTCGCTCGCTCCGCATCGGGGAAGGTCGCGGCCTTCGTCCGCGACATCACCGAGGACTACCACCGGTACTGCACCAGCACCTACCGCGCAGAGCACCCGATCTACACCTCACACGATTCCGTCGCAGCCGCCGTGATGCTCGACCCGACGGTCGTGCTGTCCGCCACCGACGCCCAACCCCGGGTGCACCGGGTGGATGGGCGGTCGAGTGTCTGGGGCGTCACTCCGGCGCGGGGGCCGGTGCACCGTTTCGTGACCGACGTCGATTACCGCTTGATCAGAGACCGGATCGCCGCCACGCTCGACGCAGACATTTCCCGAAGCGACTGACGGTGCGCGCGCCGTGGCGGACACCGCCGCTCATACGGTGGCATCGAGCAGATGCAGTTCATCCGCAACGATCAGATCGACCTCGTCACTGGTCAGACCGGACAACAGATGTGCCGACAACATCGCTCTCACCTCCTCATTGTGCTTCTACCAATGAGTCGAATGAGCAAGCGCGATATCGACACCGTCGCCGAAATTCTCGGCAGGAATTTCCGGCGCTAGTTGCCGTCCACCGGAACTGCATCCGTGCCCGGTGCGGAGGGATCGAACGGCGGCGGATCGGCGGGGTCGAATCCGCCGCGCACCGTCGAGCAGGTCGCTCCGGGCTCCGGGTACGTGTTCGGGTTCTGTCGCAGAGCTGTGAGGAAGTCGGCGATCCGCTGGTCGTGGACGTCGTCGAGTCGGAGTTGGTGACCCCACGACTGCAGCGACACTGCCGAACCGAGACCCGGGTACGGCGACATCAGGGTGTACGGTTCGCCCTCGACGTACGCCGCCAGTGCGGTGATGTCGTCGGCGCTCAGACGATCCGGGTCGTAGGTCACCCACACGGCCCCGTGCTCGAGGGAATGCACGGCGTTCTCGGTGCGGATCGCATCGGGATAGACAATTCCGGTGCAGCTAGCCCAGTACTGATCGTGTGCACCACCGAACGGCGGACTCTGGTCGTAGGCCACCCGTTGCGGTGCCTGCACATGATCGGCGGGCCCATAGTCGACCGTGACGATCCCCTTGATTGCCAGTGACGGGTCGGGATTGTCCGCGCTGGGTGCGAAGTCGTGGGCTTCGCCGGCGTCGTCGGATCCGGCGGTCAGCACGTACGCACCGACGGCGACAACCCCCACCACCGCCACCGTGGCGGCCACCAGCCAGGGCAGTCGCCGCCGCGGGCCGCCCGGCTTCGGGTGGGATTGCGGGCTCTCGCTGCGGTCGTTCGTCATTGCCGATCCTTCGTCTCACCGGGCGCCCAGACCGCGCGTCCCATCTGCGAAGGATGGTAGTGGACGGGTGCGGTGGGTCCGGGTCGCACGGCGGTGCGGGTGATCTACCGCCGCGCCATTGCTACGATGCGGAGATCGCGGGTGCGCGCCTGGTGCGCGATCATCAGGATTCGCGCCTTCTCGGCATCGCCGGCCTGCACCGCGGTCAGGATCTCGCGGTGTTCCGATTCGATCTGCTGCAGATTGGACGAGGCCTCTGATTGTGTGCCGCGCTCCGAAGCGCGCGCGAATTCGTAGTCGAAGATGCGCAGCATGTCCCGGCCGTTCTGGGCCAGGAACCGGATGCCCTCGCT
This sequence comes from Rhodococcus sp. P4_B6, assembly GCF_056402215.1. Taxonomy (NCBI): domain Bacteria; kingdom Bacillati; phylum Actinomycetota; class Actinomycetes; order Mycobacteriales; family Nocardiaceae; genus Rhodococcus; species Rhodococcus sp. P4_B6. The sequence continues at coordinate 13,937 of NZ_JBFUHV010000131.1, forward strand.
GGTGGCGAACGTGTAGACGATCACCAGCGGGACCACGGCGAGGTGCGGAAGGGCACGCAGCATCTGCAGGGTGTGGTCCACCAATCCCTACGACCGGACCCGTTCTCGCTATCCTGCTGTACGCCACGAAAGGCCGGAGCGGGGTATCGGCGGAACTCGGCACAGCCCCGCCCACCACGGGCTCGGGATGCCGCTCTTCTTGCTCGGGTATTCACGACAGCGCTGTCATGCTTCTTCGCGCACGGTCAATGCTGCGCAGAGTGCGAGGATCGATCAGCGCGAATTGTCCGGAGACGCTGAACCAGGAGGCCGATCAAGACGCGCGGCACGCGCGGCGCAACTTCCAAGAGCAACCACCGGTACTCGAGAATTCGCTGCTCGCGGGGAGTGCGGTCGAGAATGCGTTGCAGAGCGGCTTCCAGCTCGGCGTCGCGGATTCCCCGGGCGCGCATCGCGTCGAGGTTCTCCTTCGCGAAGGGGAAAGCCCCCGACGTGACGTGCATGCGGTTCATTCTCTCGATCGGGATCGTATGGGGAAGCGTCTCACACCGTTCCAGCCCTCCGGCGATGTACAGGTTGATCATTGTGCGGATGCACTTTTCGCACTTCCCGCAGTTGTAGTCGCCGTCCCAGTTCAAATTGCACACGCGCAGGTGGCGCATCGCCAGATCGCTGTCCTTGATGGCCTCGGCCTTGTCGATCCGGTGGGCCTCCGTACCGTCCTGAACGATCTCGAGGTTTCCGCTCGACCACAGCGGATCGAGATCCGGATGACTCCCGTGCGGGGTCATGTTGCCCGTGTCGTAGGACCCGGACGCAGCCACAATCACCTTGCGTAGGTGGGGTGAGAGAAGGATCGCCACATGTGCGAGCGCAGCGCCATGTGCGGTGCTACCCCAGTTGTTTCCGTGTCTCGTGTGGAGAAACTGGAGGTCGGTACGAATCTCGATCAGCTCTACTCCCATCTCGGCAGCAACTTCGCGCGCACCTGCCGATATTCGCTCGTATGGTTTCGGGCGACGAGGATCGATGTCGAATCCGTGCACCAGGATGAGATGCGTGATCTCGGCTCGATTCTCCAGAACGGAGTAGAACGCGTCGAGACCGCCACTGAAGAAGCATCCGACGCCGCCGCCCTCACGATCGCTTGTTGAAATGACGGGCGCGACGACGCTCGGGGTGTGGAGTTGCGGGTACCACGAGTGCAGTAGGTCACGTGCCTGTTCGGCACCGGACAGCGCGGCAGGATCGACGGGGGCGTCGAGCTCCAAGTCCTGCTCGGTCGTCATCGCCACCACGACTCCCGGGGGCAGCCAGGGCGTTCCGCTCCGGTCCAGGGAAACGTTGGCCGATGTCTGCACGGTGAAGTGCTTGCCATCGATGGAGAACACCGATTTGATGACGTTCACCCCGACGAGGTCGATGGATGCTTGGACTGCCATGCCTTGATCCCTCTCTTCACGGTGATGATGCCAGGCACGCGCGTCCCCGGTCATCACACCACCGAATCCCGATTCCACCATCTTCCGTCGAAGTGTGCCGTACTGGCACGATCTTCCCGAACGTGACCCACAAAGTAACGCCCACAGATGTGTTCAGGCAGATCAAGATCCGGCGCGGATCTGACGGTCGCCGCATACGGTACGGCCTATGTCGGCCACTGGGTCAACGGGTTGGCAATTACAGCAATGGTTTTGAGTGGCGATGTCGCTGCGGACATAGTGACCTCGATACACCCAGGTGACAGCCAGATCGGCGCCGGTGGGGGCCTCGAACACCGAGGGTGTCGGGGACCTGGGCGACGGTGCGTTCGCAAACCAACCCCGCGCTCGCGCAGTTGCGCGTCGAGGGTGGTCAGGTGGGCGCAGCGCATCGACCTGACGGTCTGAGTCCAATTCCAAAGGGGTAGTTCGACAGTCCAGTTCGTGAGGCCGCCCTGTAACCGACCTCAGGTATTGGAGATTCATGGATTCCCGTACCCGACCCGTCCGTCTGTCATCACTGCCGATGGGGATGGCGAGTCGATTTTCGGTGCTGGGTATGGTGAATCAGTTCGAATCAGTAACTGTGCCAACTTCCGAGAGACCACCGAGCAGGAAAATAGGCGCGTAGCGGTGTATTTCGAGGCGTGACACGTCGCCGCCGCACAGCGCCCGACCGAAGGGCCGCTCCACCATGCCTGTTGAAAGTAAGTCCAGCTTTGTTCTCATCGCCGATCGTCGGTTGCATTACTGCACTGCCGGAGATGGGTCGGTGTCGGTGTTCTTCGAGGCTGGGATGGGAAAGAGTCGATCGACCTGGTCGCTTGTTCAACCATTGGTTGCCGAGTTTGCGCACACCATCGTGTACGACCGCGCGGGGCACGGACTCAGCGACCCCGACGAGACCGGACGCGATTTCGATCGGATACTCGACGACCATCTGGCCGTCCTCGACGCCACCGTCGACCGCCCCTGCGTCGTTGTGGGACACAGCTACGGCGGCCCGGTGGTACGCGTGGCGGCGAACCGTCGACCGGACACGATCAAGGCCGTCGCGCTGGTCGACGAAGTGTCGGAGATCTGCAAACCCGAGCGGATGATGGCAGCCATGCGGGGTGCTTCGGTGCTGTACGGTTCGCAGGTGATTCTGGCGCGGTTGAAACTTCTTCGCCCGCTGCTGGGGAAGTCCTACTACCGCTTCTTGCAGGGTGCGGCGCTGAAGGAAGCGGTCGACGAGGGATCGACGATGAACTCCGTTCGCGCTGCGCGGGCCGAGTGGCGAGCCTTCCGCGAAAGTTTCACTGCGCTTCACGACAGTGGCCCCCATATACCCGACGTCTCGCTCACCACGATCTCGTCGAACAGGATCCCACCCGAGAAGGATCGCGATCGCGATTTCCTCGGCGCCGCGCACCGCCGCACCGCGGAACTCTCCCCGTCCGGACGGCACGTCTATTCGGTGAACCGTCATCACTACATTCCGCTGGTCGAACCCCATCTCGTCGCGCAGGAGATTCGGGACTTGGTCAGGCAGGTAGGCGCCGCTGCGGGGCCCGGTGCTCAGTGACGCAGGCTTCCTTCGTCCCCGGTCCCACTCCGATGGTTGCTCGGCCGACGACGACACGGTGCGGTAACTTGCGAGAGTCACACAGAGCTGAACGAGGAACTCGAATGAATACCTATATTGAGGTGCGGCAATGGAACTGAAGGCTTCGGTGTCGGTTGACGACACGTACCGCTCGACTGCGCATCTGGTGATCGATGGCGAATCGTTTACCGTGTGGACCGAGTCCGACGTGGCTGTCGATGTCACCGGTACCCCGTGGCTGCCCACGCTTCGTGTGACAGCGATGCGAAAAGGGTTGCAGCTCGCAATCACCCCGGCCGTCGACAATACCGCGTTGGAGGGCAGCCTGGCCGCCCAGGACGTGCTGCTCGACTGGTTCCCCGAGATGCTTCAGCGCACCTCCACGCAGGCCGAGACCGCGGCACCCAGCCCGCTGGAGCAGGACCGTCGAGGGGTCGGGTGCTTCTTCTCCGGTGGCGTGGACTCGTTCTACACCGCACTGAAGCATCTCGATGAGATCACGCACTTGATCATCATCCACGGACTGGATATCAGTCTCGACAACCACGTGCTGTGGGAGGAGGCGGTCGATCGGGCCCGGACGATGGCGACCGAACTCGGAAAGGAGCTGATCGAGGTCCGATCCAATGTTCGCCTGCTCCACGCCAAGCACGGACCGCACTGGCAGAGCCAGGCACACGGCGCCTTCCTCGCCCACGTTTCGCTACTATTGTCCCCTCACCTGCGCAAGGTCTACATTCCGGCGTCCGACGACGAATCGCGGCTTGCCCCGCTCGGGACGCATCCCGACCTCGACCCGCTGTGGTCGAGCAGTGATGTCGAGATCGTGCACGACGGCATCGAAGCGGACCGTGTTGCCAAACTGGCCCGCATCAAGGAGTCCGCGGTCGCCATGAATCACCTGCGGGTGTGCTGGTGGAATCTGGCGAGCAAATACAACTGCGGCCGATGCGAGAAGTGCCTGCGGACGATGATCGGACTCCACATCGTGGGTGCATCCGGACAGTGCACGAGCCTGCCCCGGGAGATCCCGTCGAGGGCGGTCCGCCGCATGTACTTGAACGCTGCCGGGGAGGGCGGTGAGCTGTTCGCTCGCGAGAACCTCGAGCGGCTGGCGGAGCTCGGCGAGGCCGATACCGAACTCGTCCGTTCCCTGAGCTATGCGGTCAACCGCAACAAGTTTCAGGAATTCCTCGTGACCGCCCGTTTCTATGTCATCGACGTGGGCTTCGGGCTGGTGCGATACCAGGCACGAAAACTCTTCGGCAGCAACCGGCCGGCAAAGACGACGGCTTTATGAGTCCGACGAACGCGGGCTGAGCCGTCATGTGGCGGTGCTGTGATGGCGGCATTTCGTAGCCGGGAGCATCATCTCGGTGACGTGCTCGTCGATGACGACCGTGTCGAACGGATCGGCCACGGGGCCACACGGCCCAGCTGGCCCGAGCGGCGTCCCCAGCACCGCCACGGCGGCCACCAGCCAGGGCAGACGCCGCCGCGGCACGCCCGGCTTCGGTCGCGATTGCGGGGTCCGGTCGCACGGCGGTGCGGGTGATCTACCGCCGCGCCATCGCTGCGATGCGGAGATCGCGGGTGCGCGCCTGGTGCGCGATCATCAGGATTCGCGCCTTCTCGGCATCGCCGGCCTGCACCGCGGTCAGGATCTCGCGGTGTTCCGATTCGATCTGCTGCAGATTGGACGAGGCCTGCGCTTCCTCGGCGTCGTAGACCCGCAACTGGGCGTCCAGCCGGTCCATCAGTTGCGTGATGGTCTGATTGTGTGCCGCGCTCCGAAGCGCGCCGTGCCATTCGTTGTGAAGCGCCAGGCTCGTCGAGGGGTCGGGTGATTCGATCGCCTGCTCGAACAGTCGGGTCAACCGTGCAAGGTCCAATTCGGTGTGACGGGTCGCGGCGGAGTAGGCGATCGCGGACTCGAGTGCGATCCGTGCCTCGCAGATCTCGAGAACCTCTTCGGCGGTGCGTTCACGTACGCGGTATCCGCGCGGTGCCTGAACAACCAGCCCCTCGTATTCGAGCCGTTGCAGCGCTTCCCGCACCGGTGTGCGGGACAGTCCCAGCTCCGCGCCGATCGTCGCCGGTATCAGCATCGTCCCGGGCCGATCGGCGCCACCCGTTATCCGCTCACGTAGCTGCTTGTACACCGATGATTCTCTCTCCACCGAGTTCCCCTGTCCGGGCACGAACGCCGTGCCGTGAAGCAAGCCTTACCAGAGGCGGACAACCGAAGTAAAGAGTTTGAATCCATGTGTATACAGATGCAGACAACGTTGTGCAGATGTTCGTAGGCTCCTCGGCGTCAGCACAAGGAGAAGCCATGAATATCCACTCAGCGCGAGTTCGTATCCGAAAATCAGCACAACCCGGATCAGGTGTCGCCGGGAATGTCTGAGACACAACTTGCTGCACCGCGAGCCGCCCGGGCCGAGCCGACGGAGGATCCCCGCCGGCCGCGACGTTCCGTTCCTCGCTACCGACTTCAACCGTTGTCGTTGCTGCCGTGGGTGGTGCCCGTCCTCGTGATTCTCGGCTGGCAATGGGCGTCCTCGACCGGGGCGATCTCACCCTCGATCCTGCCTCCACCCAGCAAGGTCCTGGCCACTGCAGACCAATTGTGGGCCGCGGGAGAGCTGCAGCGGCACCTGACGGTCAGCCTGCGGCGGATCCTGATCGGGTTCGCCCTCGGAGCATCGATCGGACTCGCGCTCGGCTTCGTCGTCGGACTGTCGAAGATCGCCGAGGGGTTGGTGGACCGCACCCTGCAGATGCTGCGTGCCCTTCCGCACCTCGCCCTGGTCCCGCTGCTGATCGCGGCGTTCGGCATCGGTGAACTCCCGAAGGTCGTGCTCGTGACCTTGGGTGTGATCTTTCCCGTGTACCTCAACACCGTCGCGGGAATTCGCACCGTCGATCCGAAACTCGTTCAGCTGGGCGAGTCCTACGGACTGGGCCGGGGCGCTCGCATACGGGACATCATCATTCCCGGGGCCATGCCGATGATTCTCACGGGCATCCGGTATGCGCTGGGAGTCGCCTGGCTGACGCTGGTGATCGCCGAGACGATCGCCACCAGCGAGGGCATCGGGTTCCTGGCCCAGAACGGCCGGGACATGCTGCGCAACGACCGGATCGTTCTCGCGATCCTGCTGTACGCAGTCGCAGGACTACTCGCCGACCAGATCACCAGGCTGATCGAAGCCCGGGTTCTGCGGTGGAATCCCCACTACCAGGGAGGGAATCGCTGATGCCGCCCACCGACCTCGTCGGCCTCGAATTGTCCGGAATCGGCCACCGCTACCGGGACAAGACCGTTCTCCACGATATCGACCTGAGTGTCGCGCCCGGCGAGTTCGTCTCGTTCCTCGGACCCAGCGGGGTCGGCAAGTCCACGCTTCTGCGCATCATCGCCGGCCTCGAACAACCGACGCGCGGCGCGGTCGAATCCACCGGCGACAGGTCGGGCGGCCCGATGTCGCGGATGATGTTCCAGGAGGATCGACTGCTGCCGTGGCGGAATGTCCTGGACAACGTGCAGCTCGGAACCCGGCACCAACGCGAACGCGCAGTGGAGCTGCTGAACGAAGTAGGTTTGTCCGGGCGTGAGACCGACTGGCCGTCAGAACTTTCGGGCGGACAACGTCAACGGGTGGCGCTCGCCCGAGCGTTGCTGCACCGGCCTCACGTCCTCCTCCTCGACGAGCCCTTCGGCGCTCTGGACGCGATCACTCGCGTGGCCGTGCAGCAACTCCTCGAACGCGTCCTGGCCGAGCAACCGAGAACGGTCCTGCTCGTGACCCACGATGTGGAGGAGGCACTCGTGCTGTCCGACCGTGTGCTCCTCCTGACCGAACAGGGCATCACCCGCGATCTGCGGATCGGGCAGGCCAGGCCACGGCACCGTGGAGACGCCCAACTCGCCGCCTGGAAGGAGGAGTTGCTCGACGGACTCCTCCAGGCAGAGAACGCACTCGCCTGATCCCCAGTCTCACCGAAAGGTCTTCACCCCTCATGTCACCCCGCGTCCCTTCACAATTGCGCGCCCTCGATCGGCGAGGATTCCTCAAGGCGGCAGGCGCCGGAGTCCTCGGCCTCTCCGCTCTCTCGCTGACTGGTTGCGGCGCATCGGCTTCCGGCTCCGCCGGCGGTCCCTTGACCGAGGTGCGATACGCATTGATCGGCGACGGGAAGGCAGAGCCCGGCACCATCCTGCGCAACAATCTCGGCGGATTCGACCTCGCCAAGGATCTTGGAGTCCCTGTCCAGTGGCCGTCGGGATTCCCGGCCTCCCTTCCGGTCATGGAAGCCGTCAAGTCCGGAAGTGTCGACTTCTCCTTCGCCACCGCCACTGCGGTGATCTACGCGATCGGTGGTGGCGTACCGATCGTTCCGCTGGTCGCGTATCCACTTCCGGCCAACGAGGTGGACATCCTCGTTCCGCAGGGATCGGACATCAAGTCGGGTGCAGATCTGCGAGGACGCAAGGTCGCGGATCATCGCGGCACCACCGGGACGTACAGCTTGGTGAAGTACCTGGAATCGGTGGGCCTCACACTCGAAGACGTCGAATACGTCAATCTTCCCGCTGCGGACGCGGAAGCGGCCTTCGCGGAGGGCAAGGTCGACGCGTGGATCAGTTGGCAGCCCACCATCGAGTTGGCCAAGCGCAAACACAACGCGGTCGCGCTGCCTGACGTGAAGACCTACGACTACGCCTTCTTCGTCGCAAGTGAGGACTTCGCATTCAATCACCCGGATACCGCCGCCACACTGGTCCGGAACGTGCGTGATGCGCAGCGCTGGATCGACGGCAATCCCGAGGTCGCGGTAGCCGCATTTGCCGAGCTGGGTGGTTTCGGGAACAGTGATCTCGAGGAGAAGGTGTATCTCGACCTGGTGAAGGCGAAGCGCCTGTCCTACTCCGGCGCCGGAGAATTCACTGCCGTCGATGCGGCGGCGATCAACGGAACCCAGGACCTGGCGGACAACTTTCACGAACTCGGCGTGTATCCGGAGCGCGTCGACGTCACAACCTGGTTGCAGGATTCGCGGTTCGACTCGATCAAGTCCGTCATCACTCAGGCTCTTGCAAAGTAGGTATCACCACACATGTCTCCCTCTCTCATGCATCTGGCCGCTTTCGTCACCGCCGGCCCCGGCAGGCCCGGCGGTTGGCGGTTCCCGGGGTCGGTTCCCGGCTGGCTCAGCGCCGGCTACTACCAGAACATCGCTCGTACGCTCGAAGATGCTCGTTTCGACCTTGCATTCTTCGCTGACATCCTGTCGGTGCCCGACCGGTTCGGCGGCAGCCCCGACTCCCAGTTGCGTAACGGTGCCCTCGGTTCGATGCGACTGGACCCGCTGCACGTCCTGTCTTCGATGGGTGCGGTCACCTCGCACCTCGGCCTCGCCGCCACGGTTTCCACCACGTATGCGCAGCCGTTCACGGTCGCGCGGTCCTTCGCCACACTGGACCATCTGACGGAGGGACGCGCCGCCTGGAACGTGGTGACCTCGTTCCAGGAGTCGGAGGCGCGAAACTTCAACCGGGACGAGCAGTTTCCCCGTGATCAGCGCTACGAGCGCGCGGACGAGTTCCTCGAGGTCGCGGGCAAGCTCTGGGACAGCTGGGAGGACGACGCTCTCGTCCTCGACACCGAACAGCCGTTGTTCGCGGATCCGGATCGTGTGCACCCGATTCGCCACAAGGGCGACTGGTTCACGGTGCAGGGACCGCTGAACGTACCCCGGCCACCGCAGGGCTACCCCGTGGTGATCCAGGCCGGTGCGTCCGCCAAGGGCAAGGACTTCGCAGCACGCTGGTCCGATGTGATCTTCTGCAGCCACGCGTCACTCGAGTCCGCCCGGGACTTCTACACGGAGATCAAGGAACGGGCGGCGACGCACGGTCGCAACCCGGATGGCGTGAAGATCCTCCCGTCCGTCGCGCCCGTCGTCGGGGCGACGTCCGCGATCGCGCAGCAGACGTTCGAGGAACTCTTCGACCTCGTACCGCCCCTCGGGGGTCTGTCCACGCTCGCATACCACTTGGATGTGGACCTCTCGACCTTCCCGCTCGACGAGCGGCTTCCCGACGTCGAGGTTCCCGGCGTCGAGGGCCACTACCAGGAGGTCAAGGAGATGACCGAGCGCGAAGGGCTGACGCTGCGCGAACTCGGAAAGCGTTACGGGGGCCGTGTCGAAGGTGGGTTCATCGGCACCGCGACAGAAGTCGCCGACGGGCTCGAGGAATGGTTCCGGCAGGGAGCGTGCGACGGCTTCATGGTGCAGGCGCCGTATCAACCCGGCGGATTCGAGGACTTCACCCGGCAGGTCGTTCCCGAGTTGCAGAAACGAGGACTGTTCCGCAGCGAGTACGAGGGGAGCACGCTCCGCGAGAATCTCGGGCTCCCTCGTGTGCAGAGTGGGGAGTGGGCCAACCGGGTACGTCGAGCGACCGAGGCCTCACGGTGACTGCGGACGTCGCGGTGACTTCGGACGTCGCGGTGACTTCGGACGTCGCGCAGGTGTTCGGGCATACCGTCGCCGGGACGCCGGGGCGCTTCATCCTCGATGCACGTGAGAACCACCTCGTCTCGGATTCGAGGTTCGGCCCGGCCGAGGCCATTCAGGCAGGCGAACTGCTCCTGGCCGCCGTCACGTCGTGCGCGATGGCGAACATCCAGTCGAACGCGGAGGCCGACGACATCCCCGTCACCCACATCGAGGTGCACGCGTCCCATCGACGGGGTTCCGCCGACCCGACTCGATACGAGTTCACGGAAGTGCGCATCGATATTCGCGGCGTCGACCAGTCGACGGCGGACGCTTTGGCTGCGAAGTTCGCGGCCTCCTGCCCGATCTACAACACCATCAGGCGGGGGAGCGGCATCGAGTTGATCGTCACCGCCCAACCCGGGCCCCATGAATCGAATGGGTGCGCCCGGCAGCGCGCTTCTGGCTCGGCCGATTCAGAGTGACGGGCGCGGGCGGGAGATCGCGGAATCGATCATGGCGACGATGTCGCGCTGTGAAATCGTGTCACCCAGGCCGTTCGTTTGAGCGGCCTCGATGAGGTCGTCGGTGAGGCTGTCGAACAGCAATGCCGTGCGGGGGTCGGCCCGCAGGGGTCCCTGGGTTTCGAGGGCGGCCAGCGCATCGACCGCGTCGCGGTAGTCGGCGAGGCCGTCGCGCGGCGGGAGCAACTGCATCGCGTGCACGTTCATCGTGCTCAGCTCCGAACCAGGCTGTCCGACAGTCGCGCTTCCTGCAGCGCTCGACTGGTGGGATCGCAGCGGAACTGCCCGGTCGTGGTGTGCCGGTAGCCCGGGCCGTCCTTCGCGACGGCGTGCCCGCAGTAGCGGCATTCGTGGCCGTACTGCCCGATGCGGATGGTTTCGATGGTGGGATAAGTGTTGGTGCTCATGGTCTCGTTCGTCGGTGTGGGTGGTGTGGTCGGTGCAGCGGTGGGGTCGGGCCCGGCCGGGGTGGACTTCGCGGTGACATTGCCGCCGGCGGGCGGGTCATGCGTATTCGACGACGGCGTCGGCCGACCCGGCGTGAGCGCTTCGTTCCAGGGCTTCCCAGACGAGGTCGTAGCGCTTGAGAGTGATTTCGTCCGCGTTGGCGAGCAGGGCGCTGAGGAGCGAGTGCGGGTCGTCCTGCCAGGAGTCCAGGGCGTCCGCGACTGTTCCGTTGCTGAACAGGCCCGATTGGGCGAGGGCGTGTGTCCACTCGTCGAACAGCCCGCGGTGGATGCGCTCGACAGTGTCGTGGTCGAACCCGTCGGCGACGAAGTCGCGGGCGAAGGTGGCCGTGACGTAGTCACCGCAGGTCATCGGTTGTGCGTTCATCGGTGCGGGCATCCTCCGTCAGTGGCGGCGTCGGACCATCGGGCGACTCCGTGCTTATGAGTGAGACAGCTCACATCGTCGCCTATGCGGGGTGTGGGACACATCGGCCGAATCACCGGGGGGTATACCTATTTCTGGTCCGCGCCGCCCCTGCCCGGTCGGCGCCCGGGAATGTTTGGCCTGGTCACAGCGTCGAGGTTTGGCCGACCCGCGCTCCGGATATACCCGGTCAGTCTTGCGCGGCGTAGTTCGCGACGAACCGCACCCGGTCGCTGCGACACGCGCGGTGGATGTACACGGTGGGGGCTTCGTCCTCGTCGAGATTCAGGCCGTCGCGAAAAAGGACCGCCGCACCCGGCGGTACCCCGAGCAGTGCTGCTACCTGCGGAGACGCAGCGCCCGCGGCGAATGAACGCCACGCGGCCTTCAGTCGGACGCCGTAGACGTCACGCCACACGGTGTACAGCGGGACGCCGTCACGCAGGTGCCCGTCGATGTCGGCGAACCGGCGGTCGTCCATCCAGACCGAGTTCGCGAACCACGGCTCACCGTCGACCGCGAGCACCGTGTCGACGCGGCGCAACCGGCATCCCGGCAGATACTCCTCTACTCGCGGTGCACTGCCGCCGAGGACGATCTCGCTCGAGACGAGTGACTCGGTCAGTTCTCGGCCCACCGACCTGAACGCCTCGCTGAGACCGTCGGCATCGTTGATGAAACGGGCGGCGAGTTCGATGGGGAAGTGCCGGGGCGGCGGGGCGACGAACGTGCCGGACCCCTGCTTGGCGACCAGCAGCCCGGCCCGGGTCAGTTCGCCGATCGCCTGCCGCACCGTGAGCCGGTTGACGCGGAGTTCGGCCGCAAGGTCGGTCTCGGGCGGCAACCGGTCTCCCGGCTGCAACGTGCCACCGTCGAGTCGCTGCAACAAGACGTCCTGCACCTGCCGGTAGAGCGGCACCCGACCAGTCGGCGTTTTGCTCGGCATTCCGTAAGTCTAGAGGACCCATCGATGGCAAGTCTCGCGAGTGATGCCCGTCTTTGCAGGCCAGATGCATTCACCAGCCGGTTGTCCGGCATCGTGGTTTAGGCTAGTTGTATAGATGAATATTCGGCACCAGCTCCGTCGACATCGTTGTGGAACCGACCCGGCGACTCGACCGCAGCGCCTCCTCCATCGGAAAGAAGCTCATATGACAGTGACCGACCTCGACGTACTCCCCAACCTGCGTGACCTCGGCGGACTTCCCGTTGCCGAGGGCGGTCGGACGCGGACCGGAGTGCTGTATCGCAGCGCACTGCCCGCGCCGGGCGACGCCCGCCCCACCGCGGTCGACGAATGGCCTGTCCGCACCGTCGTCG
>NZ_JBFUHV010000132.1:0-26041 GCF_056402215.1 Rhodococcus sp. P4_B6
GTCACCTCCTCGGCTTCCGCGCGGCCACGGCGCACGGTATCGGCGGCCACACCCGTCGCGGAGGCCACGATCGCCACACCACCGGGACCGAGCTGCGCGGCCTCGACCCCCAGCCACACCCGACGTTGGCGCTCGTTCAAGTGCCCACGAATAGTCTCGTAACGCCATCCCAGCGCCTCTGCCGCATCCGCCATGCCACAACGGTAACGCCATCATCATTAAAAGCGACGTTAATTCCTCGCGATCCCTAAGCATTGGCAAATCCGGCAGGCCAGCTCCGCCGCTGTGACGAGGTTCACTTTCGGAAAGTGCATACGACGACGAACCGCCCGCCTCCGGAAGGAGGACGGGCGGTGTCAGGGGTGCTGCAGCCGTGYGGCTACTTCACCCATTTCGCGGTGCCGGAAAGCGTGCAGACTTCTCGCGAAGACATCAGAGCAGCTTCGGACCGACAGTCACGATCGTGATCACGTAGCCGAAGATGTCGGCCAGGATTCCGAACAGTTCCGCCATGAATACTCATACCTCCCCTGGGCGCACGCGCCTCTGCAACCAGCTACTTCGAACCTTTGTCGTTCTTTGCCCAGACCGTGGTGCCATCGGGCGCCGTCAGAGTCTGCGCAAGCTGGATCCCCGCGACGACCAGAGTCGGACCACCGACGATGACGGTTCCGGCAATCGCACCGACCGCCGCGAACACCGGGACGGTGGCCAGCGCGACGGGCCCGGCAATCAGGCCGACCAGTCCGATCGCGCCGCCGACGACGGTGCCGGCCAGTCCACCGACCGCCGAGGCCAGTGCAAGCTGCTGCCCGAAATTGGCCTGGGCGCGCGTGTTCTCTTCGACCGAGGCAACGTCGCTCAGCGGAAGATCGGCGTCCGCGATCGGCGTTGCCTTCGCGCGATCGATGACGGGAGTCAACGTGAGAGTCTTGCCGTCCTCGCTGACCTTCTCGTCGAACGGGAACTGCAGACCGTCGAAGCGGTACGCGAGGGGCAGCGAGAGGACGGCGTTTCCAGCGCCGTCCTCGAGTGAAACCGATTTCCGATCCGACGACACCACGAATGCGCCTGCGTCGATCTTCGTGACGACTGCCCGGTCCTCCACCCGGGTCTCGTATGCGATGTCGGCTCCGGGCTCGGCCACGGGTTCCGCGATCGCCACCCCGGATCCGGCCGCGAGTGCACCCACCAAAAGTGCCGAAGTCGTAACGAAACGACGCAACTTCATTCCATCCCCTTAAGGTTCCAACCCCATCCGTTGCTAAACAGTAACTTGCTGCCGTGACAGATCCCAATTGAGTTTCGACTCGAGAAAAGTCGGTTCACCAATAGTCGACGAGGGGTTATGGAATTTCGGATCAGGAGCGGCGCCGCGACCGAATTCCAAGAATGGCACCAGTCGTTCATTCAGTAATTGCGACAGAAAGCGGGGAACCGGTCGGTTTCTTCGTGGACGCGGCCCGCACACGACCCGGCCCCGCCGTGCATGACACGACGGGGCCGGCGGATCGAGACGAGGGCCCTACTCGTCCCTGTCCGCGTAGATCGACGTCCCCGGGGCGGCGTTGTACGTCTCCCACAACTGGTATGCACTGACGCCGAGAGTGGGGCCACCGGCGACGATGGTTCCCACTACCCCACCGATGCCCGCTCCAGTGACGAGACCGGCGACACATCCGGCGGGAAGTGTTGCGATACAACCGATTCCGGCACCGGCAATGGTTCCGATCAGGCTCCCGACCGTGACGGCGATACCCACCTGCGCACCGAACTGGCCGAAGGCCCTGTCGTTCTCCTCACGGGACGCGACGTCGTGGAACGGCAGCGGGAGTACCGCGGGTGCCGACGCGGTCGGCGCGGGCGCCACAGGGGCGGGTGCCGAAGCCGGCCCCGCGTGGGAAACTCCGGCAGCAAGACCCATGGCGGCAACCGCCAGGCCTGCCGTTACTGCAGCTCTTCTCACGATCATTGATGCCTCATTTCAGGACCGACGCGACGAAGTACTGATGTGATCGAAGTGCACTGCACGACCCCCGTTTGCGACCGCTGACCAGGGCCGGAAAACACGCTCAGAGTAACAGTGAAATCACGGCCGAAATGTTCATTGACGAAAAATTCATCGGGTCACGAGGCACCGGTCGGCAGTTGGCCGATCACAACGTAATTCGCATGAATTACATGGTGTGAATTACGCCCGGAAGGCGAATTTTCGGCAGCGGCGACATCGACGCTCGGATTATTTGCCCGTCGTTATCCCGCCGCAACGCAACCGCGTCGAATTCGTGACGCAAACTGCGGCTGGAGCAACCCTCGAGGGCTAGTGGACGGCCCCGCGAGGCCGTCGGCCGAAGTTAGGGCGACCTTGGGTGAACGCCGCAATTTCGACCCTTTAACGTGGCGAACAGAAAGTCCGATTGTGGCATGCGCCACATGCCGCATCGGCGCCCCAACTGCAGAAATGCTCCTGAACAGGGCCAAGTTACCCACAGGTAGGATAGATAAGTTACCAGTGGGTAACTTAGCAAGCGTTAGGATCACGAGCAGTCCCGAGGTGGCCGCCCTGCCGCCCTGAAACGAAAGGCCGCGACATGAATGCCCTGACGATCACGTTGGGCACCATCGGCGTGCTGCTGAGCCTCGTATGTTGGTTCTCCTTCATCACAGGCGCATTGAAGATGGTCAACGTCGTCCGGATCGGCCAGTCGGCCCCGGATCGATGGCACCCCTTCTTCCCGCGCTTCAAGCAGATGTGTGTCGAGTTCATCGCCCACACGCGCATGAGCAAGTTCCGCACCGTCGGCTGGGCCCACTGGCTGGTCATGGTCGGCTTCATGCTCGGAGCCGTCGTGTGGTTCGAGGCGTACGGCCAGACGTTCGACCCGGAGTTCCACTGGCCGCTGGTCGGTAACACCGCCGTCTACCACTTCGTCGACGAGATCCTCGGCCTCGGCACGGTCATCGGTATCACCACGCTGATCGTGATCCGCCAGCTCAACCACCCCCGCGTGCCCGCGCGGCTGTCCCGTTTCGGTGGTTCCGACTTCAAGGCCGCGTACTTCGTCGAGGCCGTCGTCCTCATCGAGGGCCTCGGCATGATCTTCGTGAAGGCCGGGAAGATCGCCACCTACGGCCACTCCAACCCGTGGACCGACTTCTTCACGATGAACCTCGCGAAGCTGCTTCCCGCGAGCCCGAACATGGTCGCGTTCTTCGCCTTCGTCAAGCTGATGTCGGGCATGATCTGGCTCTACGTCGTCGGCCGCAACATCACCTGGGGTGTCGCCTGGCACCGGTTCGCGGCGTTCGCGAACATCTACTTCAAGCGTGAGGACGACGGCGACGTCGCACTCGGCGCCGCCAAGCCCATGATGTCCGGTGGCAAGCCCATCAACATGGAGGACGCCGATCCCGACACCGACACGTTCGGCGCCGGCAACATCGAGGACTTCTCCTGGAAGGGCTGGCTGGACTTCACCACCTGCACCGAGTGCGGGCGCTGCCAGTCGCAGTGCCCCGCATGGAACACCGGTAAGCCGCTGTCCCCGAAGCTGCTCATCACGTCGCTGCGCGACCACGGCTACGCCAAGGCTCCGTACCTGCTCGCCGGTGGCCGCAAGGACATGGGCGGTGACGAGGTCGGCCTGGTGAACGGCGAAGGCGCCGTCGACGACGCCAAGCTGGCGGCGATCCCCGAGGCAGCCCGCCGGGAGGCCGAGCGCAAGCTGGTCGGCGAGACCGTCGAAGGCGAGCTGGCCCCGGTCATCGACGCCGAGACGCTGTGGAGCTGCACCAACTGTGGCGCGTGTGTCGAGCAGTGCCCCGTCGACATCGAGCACGTCGACCACATCATCGACATGCGCCGCTACCAGGTGCTGATCGAGTCGGAGTTCCCGTCCGAGCTGGCCGGCCTGTTCAAGAACCTCGAGAACAAGGGCAACCCGTGGGGTCAGAACTCCAAGGACCGTCTCAACTGGATCAGTGAGATGGACTTCGAGATCCCCGTGTTCGGACAGGACGCGGACAGCTTCGAGGACTACGAGTACCTCTTCTGGGTCGGCTGCGCCGGCGCCTACGAGGACCGGGCCAAGAAGACCACGAAGGCCGTCGCCGAACTGCTCGCCACCGCGGGCGTGAAGTTCATGGTTCTCGGCGCCGACGAGACGTGCACCGGCGACTCTGCTCGCCGCRCAGGTAACGAATTCCTGTTCCAGCAGCTCGCCATGCAGAACATCGAGTTGCTGAACTCGGTCTTCGACGGCGTCGAGCAGCGCAAGCGCAAGATCGTCGTCACCTGCGCCCACTGCTTCAACGCGCTCGGCAACGAGTACCCGGAGGTCGGCGGCGACTACGAGGTGGTTCACCACACTCAGCTGCTCAACCGCCTGGTCCGCCAGAAGAAGCTGATTCCGGTCGCCTCCGTCGGTGAGGACATCACCTACCACGACCCCTGCTTCCTCGGCCGCCACAACAAGGTCTACGACGCTCCCCGCGAGCTGATGGAAGCCTCCGGCGCGAAGCTGAAGGAAATGCCCCGTCACGGCGAACGGTCCATGTGCTGTGGTGCCGGTGGTGCCCGGATGTGGATGGAAGAGAACATCGGCAAGCGCATCAACATCGACCGGGTCGACGAGGCGCTCAGCACGGATCCGAAGAAGATCGCGACCGGCTGCCCGTTCTGCCGCGTCATGCTCACCGACGGCGTCACGGCTCGCCAGGAGTCCGGCCAGGGTGAGGGTGTCGAGGTCGTCGACGTCGCTCAGCTGATGCTCTCGTCCATCACGCGTCTCGAGCCGGAGAAGCTGACCGAGAACATCAAGGTCGTCCCCCGCGAGAAGCCGGCCGAACCGGCGGCAGCCGAGGCCAAGGCAGCGGTGGTCGAGAAGGAGCGCGTCGAAGAGGCCCCGGAGGCCGCTGCAACTCCGGCCGCCACGGAAGCTCCCGCGGGCAAGGGCCTGGCTATGAAGGGTCTGGCCAAGGCACCCGGCGCGAAGGCTCCCGGCGCCAAGGCACCCGGTCTCGGCATGGCGGGCGGAGCGAAAGCTCCCGGAGCGAAGGCACCCGGCAAGGGTCTCGGCATGGCCGGTGGGGCGAAGGCTCCCGGCGCCAAGAAGGCTGCTCCCGCCGCGACGGCTGACGCCGGCTCCGATGCTCCGGCAGCGGAGGCACCCAAGCCGAAGGGCCTCGGGCTCGCCGGTGGCGCGAAGGCACCGGGTGGCAAGGGTCTGCAGATGAAGGGTGCCGCCAAGGCACCCGGCGCGAAGGCCGCCGCTCCGGCCGCCGACGCACCGGCCGCGGAGGCTCCCGCCGTCGAAACGCCCGCTCAGGACGCGCCCGCAGCGAAGCCGAAGGGTCTCGGACTCGCGTCCGGCGCCAAGGCACCGGGCAAGGGCCTGCAGATGAAGGGCAAGGCGAAGGCTCCCGGAGCGAAGGCTGCCCCGGCTGAGCCGGCGGTCGCCGAACCCCTGGCTGCCGCACCCCAGGCCGCCGCACCCCCGGCAGCCGAACCGGAGGTCGCCGACACCTCCTCCGCTTCGGAGGCTCCGAAGGCTCCTCCGGCGGCGAAGGCCGGTGGACTCGGTTTCAAGAGCGGTGCCAAGGCTCCCGGGGCCCGCAAGGCCGCGGCGCCCAAGGCCGCAGCACCGAAGGCCGAGGCACCCGAGGTTTCCCCTGCTGAAGCACCGAAAGCCGAGGCACCCGAGGCACCCGAGGCTCCGAAGGTGGAGGAGTCGAACGGCGACGGGTCCAACGGCAAGGCACCGGAGACGCGGCAAGCCCCGCCGCAGGCCAAGCCCGGTGGACTCGGTTTCAAGGCCGGCGCGAAGGCACCGGGCCGGAAGAGCTAGCCGACAGCAGTGAACAGCGACGCCCCCCACCAGTCACGGTGGGGGGCGTCGCTGGTCTCTACCGCGGTCCGGCGCCGCCGCGTCCCGGAGTTCCGCCGCGCATCGGCTGAGCGGGCGCCGGGTTCTGCACGGTGTATTCCTGCACCGAGTCGTCCTGCGCGGTCTCGTCCTGCGCGGTGTCGTCCTGCGCAGTCTGGTCGGCGGACGATGCCTGTTCGACGGACGAGGTGGTGGTCGTCGTCGCCGAGGGCGTGTCGTCCTGGCCGATCAGTTGAGTCGCTGCCGCGCCGCCGCCCAGGAGGACGAGAGCGGCGGCACTCGCCGCGACCATCCATCCGCGGATGCCCGACTTCGGTGCCTTCGCGACCGGGACAATCGTCGGCGTGACGACTGTTGTGGTCGACGCAACGGGCCTGGTCGGCACCCCCGCGGATGCGGAGGGAGGCAACACACGCGACGCTGCCGCCGCGATCGGTCGCGGCGCCGCCGGTGGCCGGACCCGCGGTCCCGGCGCCGACATCACCCGGGAACCCGACTGCCGGAGCGATGCCCGCTCGGCGATCACCGCCGCGCCGCGGGCGGACGCCGTCGCCGGGTCGGGCGAGACGACGAGGGGAACGCCCACGGCGGTCGACAGCAGTTCGGTCACGAGTGGAACCGCCGCTCCGCCGCCGAGGAGCACGACGGCGTCGACGGGGGTTCCGGTCTCGGCGAGTCGTTCGAGTTCACGTGCCACCGCGTTCGCGGCGTGGGTGAGTGACTCGCGGATGACGTCCTCGAATTCGGAACGCATGACACGTATCTGGCGGCGGATGCCGGGGAGCTCGACGGTCACCGCGGCCGAGGTGTCCTGCGACAACCGCTCCTTCGCGATCCGGCAGCGGGCCGCGAGTTCGGCCAGCGCCGCGCGGTGCGCGGGATCGTCGACGTCGAAGTCCGGGTTCGCGTTCTGCACCAGTGCGACCACATGCCCCATCAGTTGTCGGTCGGCGTGAGCCCCGCTGAAGTCGGTGCTCCGCGTCGACGGAAGAACATCGAATTCGTCGCCGCGCCGGGTGCCCACGGTCAGGTCGAGGGAGTGGGCTCCGACGTCACACAGCAGCACGGTGTCGCAGTCGTCGAGTTTCTCGATCCGGGCGACCCACGTGAGTGCCGCAGTGGTTTCGGGGATCACGGTGACGGTGCGGTTCTGCAGCAGACCCCAGCGGCGGATCTCGTCCTCGAGTTCGTCCACCGCATACCCCGACCAGCCCGCCGGAGCCGCGACCACCACATGGTCGGGCGCCGGGGTGCGGCCCCGAATCAGACAGTCGAGCGCCGTGGTCACCAATTGCACGGCCGGGGTGCGGGTCCCGTCGTCACCGATCACCGGAACGGGGTCACCGACTCTGTCGATGAAGTCACGAAAGACGATGCTGCCCTGAGGAAGCGGACCGGCACGGTGCGATCCGAGGGTGGGTGCGCTGCTGGACGACAGCGCGAGTTCGGCGGAGTGCCGCACCACCGTGAATCCGTCGTGCTCGTGGTGCGCCTGCGATTCACCGTGCATCTGTGCGGACACGAACGAGTCGGAACCCATACTGATCCCCATCGATGTCCGCATGTCGTGATCTCCATTCCGTGGTACGGCAGGCGACTTTCCTGCCGATCGAAACGCTAGACCGCCTTCCTGTACCGACCGCTGTGCGCTTCCTGCGATGTTCCTGTGTGCTCGGCGGCGCACGCCCCTAGGGAAGGTGCAGCGTCCTCCCATGGTCTTCCCAGGAATGGCCCATAACGTCGTCGGCAGTCGCCTCGAAGGGGCAAACCCGAGATGAAGGAGCACTCATGACGAGAAGCGAAATCCACCCGTCGGCCGTCCTCGAACACGACGTCCCCGCCCCGCACGCCGCGATCGACGCACGGGCACCGCAACCCGACCTGGGCGGCGCGCCCCGTGCGGCGGACCTTCTCCGCGACGGACTCGACGGACTCCTGCGCGACCTCCGCCCGGCGAACCCCAGCGGCGGACATCCTGCTCAGCACACTGAGCCGCAACAGAATTCGCACAACGGTCCCCGCGAGAACGACGGTCGTGCGTTCGAGAACACCAGCCAGCAGAACACCGGCGGCGACGAGACCAACCACCAGGACAATGCCGGCCACCGCGACGACGCAAGCCACCACACCACCGACACCGGCAACCAGGCCCACGCGAACAACGCCACCGACCACGACGGACGCACCGACGGCCATAACGTCGCGAGCCACGAGAACGCCCAGTCCGGACCGTCGGCGTCGTTCTCCAACCCGGGCCGCGGTGAGTCGGCCGTGAACTCGGGCGCCGCGTCCGCGTCCCAGCCCGCATTCGGCCAGGGCAACCCGGTTGCGACGCAGCCGTCGAGTCTGGCGCCGACGTCGCCGATTTCCGCGCAGACGTCGCCGGCCGTGCAGCCCGCCACGTTCGGTCCGGCGACGAGCGCGGCGCCCGCAACGGCGGCGTCCGCGGCCCAGCCGATCACGGCGACCCCGGTGTCGACCCATTCCGATGCGGCGGTGACGTCGCAGCCTCTCGCCACCACGATCCGGCAGACGAACACCGAACCGGCCTCGGTGACGACGTCGTCCGAACCGGACCGGAATCAGAGTCAGAGTCAGAGTCAGGTTGCGGACCAGCAGAACACGCGGAGCGCGGAGGCTGCCCCGGTCACCGGCGACCAGGGAACGCGAGCAGCATCGACGGACACCACC
The DNA here is from genome assembly GCF_056402215.1 of Rhodococcus sp. P4_B6. Taxonomy (NCBI): domain Bacteria; kingdom Bacillati; phylum Actinomycetota; class Actinomycetes; order Mycobacteriales; family Nocardiaceae; genus Rhodococcus; species Rhodococcus sp. P4_B6. The sequence continues at coordinate 8,577 of NZ_JBFUHV010000132.1, forward strand.
CCGACCGACTCCACCCCGACCGACTCCGCCACGCAGAACGCGACGGCACCCACCGCTGATCTCGGACGAACCGAGGCGACAACGGCAACGACCGGCAACACCGACAACCATGCGACGACCACCGCGACCCAAACACCGGACGCGACCACCACGACAACCCCGGCGACCGCGCCGGCCGCCGACCTCGGCCAGGCCCAGACGGCCACCCCGTCCACTGCGACCACCACCACCACGACGGCGAGCAGTGACCTCACGTCGACGGACCACGGTTCCGCGGTCAGCACGCTCACGGACACGGCGTCGGACACCGGTCTCAGCCATGACACCGCAGCCACCGACACCGCCACCACGGCAACCACCGACACCGCGACGGCGTTCGACGCGACGACCTCGCACGACACCACTACCTCGTACGACGCGAGCACCACGTACGACTCGGGCACCGCGCTCGACACCGGCACGTCGCTCGACGCGACGAGTGCGACGAGCCTCTCGTCGGGGTTGACCGCCGATTCCGGCAGCACTCTCGACACCCACGATCAGAGCCTGACTGCGACGACGACCGTCGACCAGCACATGTTCTGACCTCGACGTGGCGGGACCGCCTACTCCCCTGCAGCGGTCCCGCCACTCCCCTCGCTCGAATGCCCGTCACCGACTCTTGCGGAGATCATGAACGCCACCCTCGAATCCTCAGCCGCCACCGCCCCTGTGCACCCGAATCTTCCCGCCGAGACCACTGCGTCGATGACGGCTCTGCTGTCGCAGTTGGCGGCACTGACCCGGACTGCAGGTCGCGGTGATCTCCTGACCCGGCTGTCGCACACCGAGTCTCGTCTCGCCGATCCGCGGACGCGGGTGGTGGTGCTCGGCCTCACCGACAAGGGTGTCAGTTCGGTGGCGGGTGCGCTCGTCGACGCGGACGTGTCGGCGACGGCACGGTCCCGGAACGAACCGGTGGTCGTCGAGTACGGACCTGTCGCGTCGGATCCGGATTCGACGGTCACCCTTCCCCACGATCTGCTCGCGGAGGGTCTGGTGCTGGTCGACGCACCCGGTTTCTCCGGTCACGCTCCGGCCCACGCGGCGGACACGCTGGCACTGGTCCCCACGGCGGATGCGGTGCTGTTCGTCTCCGATGCGAGTCAGGAATACACCGAACCCGAGGTCGCCCTGCTGACACAGGTGCACAAGCTGTGCCCGATGGTGATCTGCGCCGTCAACAAGATCGACTTCTATCCGCGGTGGGCGGACATCCAGAAGGCCAACCGCACCCACTTGCAGAATGCGGATCTCGCGCTGCCACTGCTCCCGGTGTCCGCAATGATGCACGCGGACGCTCTCGAGGCGGGCGACGACGCGCTCGACGTCGAATCCGGCATTCCTCAGCTGGTCGACTATCTTCGCAGCCAGGTCGTCGCGAAAGCAGATGTCGTGCTCCGTAATTCGGTGATCGCCGACGTTCGCACCGTGACCGACCACCTGTCGCTGTCGTTGAGCTCGGAACTGGACGCGTTGCGCGATCCGCAGCGCGGCGCCGCGCTCGTCGAGCAGATGACCCGGGCCCGCGCGGCGGCGGATCAGCTCCGCCAGCGAACCGCGAACTGGCAGTACACGCTGGCCGATGGCGCAATCGAATTGATGACRGACATCGAACACGACCTGCGTCATCGTCTGCGCACCGTGATCCGCGCGGCGGAGGAGGACATCGGCAAGTCCGATCCGGCACCGCGGTGGGAGGAATTCGGTTCCTGGCTCGACAGCGAGATCGCGACGTGTGTGCGGGAGAACTTCGTGACGGCTCACACTCGTTCGCAGGCCCTCGCCCTCTCGGTCGCGCAGCGTTTCGCCGAGGACGGCAGGGTCCCGGTTCCGGCGCTGCGCATCGACAATGTGGATCACGTGCTCGAACCCGTGAACACTCTCGAATCCCTGGAAAGTGCACAGGGTTTCACACAGCGCGTGCTGTCCAGCATGCGCGGGTCGTACGGCGGCGTGCTGATGGTCGGTCTCGTCACGAGCCTGGCAGGCCTGGCCCTGGTGAACCCCTTCTCGATCGGCGCGGGAGTGCTGCTCGGCGCCAACACGTATCGCGAGGACCGCAAGGCGCGCACCGCCCGCAGGCAGGCGGAGGCGAAGGTGGCGGTGTCGAGACTGATGGACGACGTGATCTTCCAGGTGGGGAAGGAATCGAAGCAGCGGCTGCGGGAGGTGCAGCGCGTCCTGCGCGACCACTTCACCGATCTGGCGAACGAGATGCTCCGTTCCGTCGACGATTCGCTGCGCGCGGCGACGGACGCGTCGAAGTTGCACGACGATCACCGTGCGACGCGGTCGGCGCAGATCCGCACGGAACTCGACACATTGCGGCAGATCCGCGTGCAGGCCGCCGGATTCGCGGGGCCGGTGGCGGCATGAGCGTCACTCGCCTGGGCGTCCAGACCCGCCAGCTGATCGATGCCGCCCGGCACGAACTGCGCGGCGACCCCGCATCCGTCGACGTACTCCGGCACTGCGGGGCCCGCCTCGAGGAACCGCTGCGCGTCGCCCTCACCGGCACGCTGAAGGCCGGGAAGTCGACGCTGCTCAACGCGCTCGTCGGCGAGGAGATCGCACCCACCGACGCCACCGAGTGCACCCGGGTGGTCACCTGGTTCGAGCAATCCGCCACGCCGCGAATCGATCTCACCCACGACTCCGGACGCCGCACGCGACTGCCCGTGCACCGGGACGAGGGCCGGCTCTCGCTGGACCTGGGCACGGTGACCGCGGATCGGGTGGAGCGGCTGCAGGTGGGGTGGCCGTCGGCGCTGCTCGGCGAGTTCACGCTCGTCGACACGCCGGGAACGTCGTCGAACTCGCGGGACGTGTCGGCGCGGACCCGGGCGCTGCTCCTCCCCGAGGAGGGCCCGTGCGACGTCGACGCCGTCGTCTACCTGACCCGGGGCACCGACGGCGCGGACGTGCGGTTGCTCGACCAGTTGCAGACGCGGGTCGGCACGGCCGCCGGTCCGCTCGGCATCGTCGGTGTGCTGTCGCGGGCCGACGAGGTGAAGGGCGGCCGCGAACGCACCCTCGACGCGGCCCGGGCCGCCGCCGACGATGCCGGTCGCCGGGTGCAACGCAGCCTGCTGCCCGTGTCGGGACTTCTCGCGCTGCGCGGTCGCACTCTGCGTCAGACCGAGTTCGACGACCTCGCGGTGCTCGCCACCGTTCCGGAGGGCACCCTCGAGTCCGCGCTGCGTTCGATCACCCGGTTCACGGCGGCGGACACCGATCTCGTGCTGTCGCCCGGTCAGCGACGCGACCTCCTCGAGAGTTTCGGCCTGTTCGGTATCCGGTTCGCGGTCATGCTGATCCGTGCGGGCGCGACCGACGCTCCGGCGCTGGCCCGCGAGCTGACGGCGCACAGCGGCCTCGAGGATCTGCGCCGCACGCTGCACCTGCAATTCGGTCAGCGCAGCACCGAACTGAAGGCGCACTCGGCGCTCCGCACACTGAAGGCCGTGCTGGCCCGGACCCCGTCGTCGGCGAGCCGCAGCCTGAGCCGGGCGGCGGATCGCCTGCTCGCGGACACCCACGTGTTCCGGGAACTGCGGGTGCTGTCGGGCCTGCGCTCGAGCGGTCTGCAGCTCCGGGACTCGGACGTCGTGCTGCTCGAGCGGGTGCTCGGCGGTGAGGGCATGTCGCCGCACACCCGCCTCGGCATGCCCGCCGACGCCGCCCCGGAGCAGATCTCGCGCGTCGCGCTGACGGCCCTGCGGTTCTGGCGGTCCCAGGCGGGGCGCCCGACCATCGACACGGCGACGGTGCAGGCGTGCGCGTGTGCGGCGCGTTCCTGCGAGGCCCTGCTCGCCCGATGAACGCGTCTACCCCTCGGGCTGCCACAGTTCGAGTCGCGGAATGTCCGGCGGCTCGAATCCCAGTACCTGCCCGTAGAAGGACAGTTCGGCGTTACGGGAGCTGATGAGGGTGGCCAGCTTCCGGAATCCGTGCGACTCCCCCTCGTACTCGAGGTACGCGTGCGGGATGCCCTTCTCCACGAGCGCATCCCGGAACCGTTCCGCCTGCGACGGCGGCACGATCGGATCGTCGAGCCCCTGCAGCAGCAGGACCGGGCAGTTCAGCCCGGCGACGTTGTTCAGCGGCGCCCGCTCGGCGTAGAGGTCGGCGGCCTCGGGCAGCGGGCCGATCAGGCCGTCGATGTACCGGGACTCGAAGTCGTGCGTCTCTTTCACGAAACCGTCGAGTTCGGCCACACCGAAGTAGGACGCACCGCAGGCGAACACGTCCGACGTCGTCAGTGCGGCGAGCACGGTCCAGCCGCCGGCGGATCCGCCTTCGATCGCCAGCCGGCGGGGGTCCGCCATCCCCGCCTCGGCCAAGCCGGTCACCGCGGTCACCACGTCCTCGACGTCGACGACCCCCCACTGGCCCCGTAGCCGGTTGCGGTATTCGCGCCCGTACCCGGTGGACCCGCCGTAGTTCACGTCGACGACGCCGATGCCGCGGCTGGTGAAGAACGCGAACACGGGATTCAGCGACGGTGCGACCCGCGACGTCGGTCCGCCGTGCACGAACGCCACGTACGGCGGCAGTTCCCCTTCCTCGCCCCGGTACCGCGGGTGCCGGGGTGGGTAGGCGATCACATGGACTTCGCGGTCGGCGCCCTGGAACGTCAGCTGCCGGGCTTCGGGAAGGTACGCCGCCTCGGGCAATTCGGTGACGGACAGCCTGACGGTGCGGAGTTCACCGGTGTCGAGGTCGAGTTCGCGCAGGCCCGACGGGGTCTGGGCGCCGCCGGTGAGCAGCAGGATCCGGTTGCCGTTGCGATCCCCGAGACCGATGCTGGTGAGTCCGTCGAGCGGGATGTCCACCAGCGAACCACTGGCCGGATCAAGCACGGCGAGGGTGTCGGTGCCGAACGTGCGCACGGTCAGCAGTGTGCCGTCGTCGCGGCGGGTGTGCCAGCGGCCGCCGAGCATCCACAGGGCACCGCCGAAGTCGGCGTCCATCGGGCACAACGCCACCGGTTCGGGGTCGTCGATGCCCACCCGGTAGAGATTCCACCAGCCGCTGCGGTCGCTGATCGTGTACAGCTCGGTGGGCCCGACCCATTCGGGTTGCAGCACCGATTCCTCGGTACCGCCGAGAAGTGTCCGCACTTTTCCGGTGACGCGGCCGCCCTCGACGGCCACGACCCTGAGCTCGGTGCCGTCCCAAGGCATCTGGGGGTGGTCCCATGCGATCCAGGCGAGGTGTCTGCGGTCCGGAGACAGCCGCGGATTGGCCAGGAAGTCCGAGCCGGCAACGACGGACCGCACCCGATGCGGGTCGTCGGCCGCCGACCCGTCCAGCGGGACGACGCAGATGTCGCGGGARACGCCGCCCTCGGTGTCGTGCGTTTCGCGGACCGCCCACACCTCGCCGTCGACGACCGACAGGTCGCCGTACCGCAGCGAGCAGGTTTGCGGCGGTTCCGGTGTCAGCGGCGCCGGTGTCCCGCCTTCCAGCAGGTACAGGCGCTGGTCGCTGAATTCGGCGAACACGAGGCGGCCGGCGTCGGTGACGGTCCAGGCGCCGCCGCCGTACTCGTGGACGCGGGTGCGGGCGTTCCACGGCGCGGGCAGGACGTCTTCCGGTTCGCCGTCGAGGCCGAGGCGCCGCACCGCGACCCGCCCGCCTTCGCTGGGCCGCAGTTCCGACCACCACACGTCGTCGCCCACGTACCGGCCACCCTCGACGGGGTGGCCGCTGGAGGCGAGGTCCGCCGCCGCGATCGGAGAGGGCCAGGAACCGTAGGGCGCAGAGGTCATCCGCCGAGGATATTCCGCCGCCCGCTACTCCGCAGGCAGCCACGCGCCGTGAAGGCCCGCCGGAACCCGAATCGGTAGCCGCACCTTCCCGATCGGCCCCGACCCGGGGTCGTCGGCGGGCAGCACGAAGAACCAGGACGACATGTCGCTGCGGTCGGTGCCGATCATTCCCCAGTACTCGTGTTCGGCGCCGGGCATGAAGATCGGTTCGCCCACCGACACACTGCCCGGGTCCCAGTGCGTCTCGGTGCCGCGGGCGGTGTCGAAGAACCACAGCGAATCCTGCCGTCCCTGGCTGCGGTCGAGTTTGCCGACCGTCGCCACCGTGCGGTGCCCTCGGGTCAGCTCACGGTCGTCGACCCGCGGGAACTCGACGTCGCGGTCGCACACCACCTCTCGCGTCACCCGTCCACTGCCGGGGTCGACGACGGCGCGGACCAGCGAGCCCATCGACGGCTCCGGGGCCTTCGCGAACCCGCCGGGATACGTCCATTCCACGTAGTCGACGCTCACCCTCCCGTCGGGCAGGTCGAAGGCGTTCGCGAAATGCCACACCCAGTACGCGTCGTGCGTCGTCCACCGCACCGGACCGCCGTCGCGGGGTATCAGCGCGATCCGCGTGCCGTCCTCGGGCCGCCAGTCGAGCACGGACCCGCCGGTCAGCACCGCGGCGATGTCGAAGACCAGCGGGCACAGCATGAGCACGATGTAGTGCTGGGTGAGCGCCATGTCGTGGACCATCAACGGCGTGTCCACGCCCTCGACCGCCGTCGGGGTCCGCGCCACCGAACCGTCGGGGTTCACCACCGACCACGTCAGATACGGGGATTCCAGCATGTAGTTGAACAGCACCATCTGCCCGGTGACCGGGTCGATCTTGGGGTGCGCGGTGCTCCCCACACCCATGGCGCCGTCGCAGTTGTCCCGCCCCAGCGTGCTCAGGTCGGCAGGCTCGAGGCGGAACGGCAGCGTGGTTTCGGCCATCGCGAGCAGTCGCCCGCCGTGCCGGACGATGTTGATGTCGGGCAGTTCCCGGGACGTGCCCGCCAGGTCGGGTCCCACTTCGTCCTCGGTCGGCGTGTACAGGTCGGTGACCCCGGGCCAGATGACGTGCCCGGCCTTCTCCTCCGCCTGCACCATCGGGGTCCGGACGAAGCGGTTGGTGTACCGGGCGGTGCCGTCGGCCAACTCGATCCGGTGAACCATGCCGTCGCCGTCGAGCGGATACACGTAGGTGCCGATCGGGTCGAACCGCGGATTGGGACCGTTGCGCAGGTAGGTGCCGTGCAGATCGGCGGGCAGTTCGCCGATCACCTCGAGATCCCGGACGTCGACCTCCTCCCGCTGCGGCGCGAACACCCCGACGAGGTGGCTGTGATGCGCGACGTCGACGGGTCCGGGACGACGGGTTACCGGTGCTGACATGGGCGTCCTTCCCTCCGCGCGCGGTGAACACGACCCCCTCTCGAGGGTACGACGGGCTCCTGCGCGGGCGGCGTGTTTCGACGACACGACGACGGTCCGATACCCACCAGTAGAAATCGGGTTGCCCGGGAGTGGGAGAATGACCGTCGTGAGCAACCCAGACCACGGCCACCACCGCATGCCGCATCGCAAGCTGGAGCAGTCCACCAAGCTCCAGAACGTGCTCTACGAGATTCGTGGACCGGTACATGCCCACGCCGCCCGGCTGGAGGCGGAGGGACATCGGATCCTCAAGCTCAACATCGGCAACCCCGCGCCGTTCGGTTTCGACGCGCCCGACGTGATCATGCGCGACATGATCGCCGCGCTCCCGTACGCGCAGGGGTACTCCGAGTCCAAGGGCATCCTGTCGGCACGGCGCGCGATCGTCACCCGCTACGAACTGGTCGCCGGGTTCCCCGAACTCGACGTCGACGACATCTACCTGGGCAACGGCGTGTCCGAGCTCATCACGATGACGATGCAGGCGCTCCTCGACAACGGCGACGAGGTGCTGATCCCCGCGCCGGACTACCCGCTGTGGACGGCGATGACCAGCCTCGCCGGCGGCACCCCGGTGCACTACCTGTGCGACGAGGGCAACGACTGGAACCCCGACATCGCGGACATCGAGTCCAAGATCACCGACAAGACCAAGGCCCTCCTGGTCATCAACCCGAACAATCCGACGGGTGCGGTGTACTCGATGGAGGTGCTGCAGCAGCTCGTCGACCTGGCGCGCAAGCATCAGCTGCTGCTTCTCGCGGACGAGATCTACGACAAGATCCTCTACGACGACGCCAAGCACATCTCGCTCGCGACGCTGGCCCCGGATCTGCTGTGCCTGACGTTCAACGGCCTGTCGAAGGCGTACCGCGTCGCGGGTTACCGGTCCGGCTGGGTGGCCATCACCGGCCCCAAGGAGCACGCCGCGGGTTTCCTCGAGGGTCTCGACCTGCTGGCCTCGACGCGTCTGTGCCCGAACGTGCCCGGTCAGCACGCCATCCAGGTGGCGCTCGGCGGGCACCAGAGCATCGAAGACCTGATCCTGCCGGGTGGCCGGCTGCTCGAGCAGCGTGACGTGGCCTGGGAGCGCCTCAACATGATCCCGGGTGTCTCGTGTGTGAAGCCGAAGGGCGCGCTGTACGCGTTCCCCCGCCTCGACCCGAACGTCTACGAGATCTACGACGACGAGAAGCTGGTCCAGGACCTGCTGCTGCAGGAGAAGATCCTGATGGTGCAGGGCACCGGCTTCAACTGGCCGGACCACGACCACCTCCGGATCGTGACGCTGCCGTGGGCGCGGGATCTCGCTGTCGCCATCGAGCGGTTCGGTAATTTCCTCACCAGCTACAAGCAGTAGGATCGAGACACAGCAAGCGACACGCGCGTCGCTTGCGTGTCTCCTGGGGGAAAAGAATGGTCACCAGCACCCGCGCGCGTTTCGGACAATTCGTCCATCGGCGACGGCGTTTGCTGAACCTCACACAGGACCAGGTCACGGCCGCCGGTGGCCCGTCCGACGCAGCTCAGACGCGCGCCGAGAACGGGACCGGCCCGGATCCGAGCATCGAGACGCTCCGCAAACTGGATGTCGCGCTGCGGTGGGCGCCGGGCAGCGCGGCCCGCACCCTCGACGGCGGTCACCCCACTCCCCTCGAGGCGCTCGACGGGGACGAGCGGGCGCCGTCGTCGCGTCCGCTGACGCTCGGACCGTCGGAGATTCCGCTGGACCTGGACACGATCATCGAGATCCTGGGGCCGCACACCCAGCTCACGAAGCTGAGCGTGGCGCACCCCGAGGTTCCGGGGCTGGTCGAGGCGGCGGGTGAACTGAGCCGTGTGGTCTCGAAGATCACCGGCTCCTACGTGACGCGGTTGCTGGAAGTCAACGGAGGACCCGCCGGACCCCGCCAGCCGCTGGTCGAGTTCGCGTTCGGCCACCTGCTGGAGGAACCGTCGACCGTCACCGACCCCCGCGAACTCGAGGAGGCGCGGTATCGCCGTTTCCTCTACGGCCGGGGGGAGGATCTCGACGCGGCCACCCGGGAGCGTTTCTGGCGTCGATGGGAAGACGCGGTGAAACTCGTCGCCACCGACGATCCTGAACGCAGCGGAGACGCGGAGGTGACCGCATGAACGGGGTGCCGTTGTCGGTGCGGGTCAACCGCCTGTTCTCCCTCGCCCACGATGTCGACGGTCCCGAACCGGGCGAGGACACCGTCGCCGCGGGGGTGTCGCGGATCCTCGGCCGCCCCGTCGCGCCGTCCGAGATCGAGTCGCTGCGCACGAACGATCACGAGCCTCCCGAGCCCGACGTCCTGCGGGCGGTCGCACAGCACTTCCACGCCCCCGAGCAGTACCTCGCGGCCGACGGCTACCACGACTACGACACCCTGGTCCGGTTCAAGATCGCGGTCCGCGAGGCCGGGGTGCGGCACCTGTCGATGCGATCGCTCGACGCGGACGCGGAGCCGACCACCGCCGAGATGGAATCGCTGATCCCGCTTCTGGAGAATCTGCGGCGGAGCCACGGCCCCTTGCCGGTCGCGTCGCCGGACCCCCGTCAGACCTGAGCGGGGACGCGCGCCGACGGGTCCTCGGGTCCGCCGAACTGCGGGAGTCGCCGCGCCCACAGGGCGGCCGCCACACGCTCGCCGTCCGTCCAGTGGTCGGCCAGCTGCGCCAGTTCCCACGGTTCGCCGCCGACGTCGGTCGCGAACCGGTGCGTCGTCCCGCCCGTGCCGTGCGCCCGGTGGCCGGCGCTGCGGGCCAGGCACGCGAGGTGCAGTCGCGCCGCCGTGACCACCGGTGGTGCGCTGCCGGTGAGGTCGCCGAGTTCGACCACGACGTGCCGGTCGAGGACCATGATCGCGTCGCGGATCTCGACGCTCATCCGGTCCAGCCGGCCGCGGGCGGACAGCGCCCGGCGGTCGGCCGGACGCAGTTCCAGGACCACTTCGGGGACCGCGCCCGTCAGGGTCCGCCACATCGGCTGCAGCCGGCGAGTGACCCGTCGCGACCGCCACCGGTGACCGAGCGCCCGGATCACCGGTCCCGCCGAGATGATCGCGCCCGCCGACACGACGAGCACGCGGATGAACGCCCCCGAGTCGCTGTGCGATTCGGTCAGTGCGTTGTCTTCGCTGACGGCGTTGACCACCCCGGTCGTCATGACGACACCCATGTCGAACACCTCGAACAGCGACAGCGCGATGACGGCGAGAAACACCCGGCGCTCGTGTCCCGGAGTGGCGCTGTGCACGGCTTTCAGTGAGATCCACAGATTGAGCGCGGCGACGGCGAGGATCGGAACGGCATACGTGATGCAGTAGGCCGCGAAGAGCCAGCCGCCCTCGTCCGCGATGGCGACACCCCGCGACCGCGCCGGGGCGCTGAGGGCGATGAGGATCGCCCCCGCGACGAGGCACACCGACAGCGACACGACGTGGATGCGGGGTAGACGCGCCGGGCCGAGCGCCCACGCGGAGAAGAGACTGATCAGCGACGCCGCGGTGAGGATGATGCAGACGTTGCTGAGGGTGTTCGCGAATCCGTACCCGAACCAGAGGTCGAGCCAGTGCTGCGCCAGCGACCGCTGGAGGACCAGGGAGAGCGAGGCGAAGACGAGGGCGGCGTTCATCCGGCGTTCGGCGACCGTCGACCGGACCAGGGCCACGCGCAGGAGGGTCGTCCCCCAGACGACGGCGAGCAGCGGCCAGCTCACGTAGGTGGGCGGTTCGTACACGGCGTCAGAACGTTCCGAGCATCCGCGACACCCGTGCGTCACCGGCGGTGTCGCCGCCCGTCGTCACGCGGCGGCCCGCCATGATGAGGGTGGCGAGCAGTTCCGCCTCGTATTCCTGATCGTTCGAATAGTTGGACCGGCCGAGCATCTTGACCACGCCTGTCGTGTCGACCGACGGCGCGGCCACCGACAGCACCGTCGAGTCGACCGAGGTGTCCCCGATCGTGTCGCGGTCGTGGCCGAGTTCCATGTGCGCCAGTTCGTGGCAGATGATGTGGGTGGCGTGCACGTCCGACATCCCTGTCGCGTAAAGGATCACGTCGTCCTCGGCCCGTGCGAGCCAGAGTCCGGAATGTCCGCCCTGGACCAGGGCGTGCGACACGGGGACCAGGTGGATCGGGCGACCCCGGCGGGCTGCGACACCGCCGATCAGCTGATCCCTGTTCCAGGGCACGGGAATACCCATCTCCGCCACGATCCGGCGAAGATGGTTGCTGGGTCGTCGCGACGGCCGCGAGATTCGCACTGGAACACCTCCGAACGGCCATAATCCTAGGCTGTCGGCGTTCGAGGTCACGACATGTGGGCGATTTCACCTACCCGGTTGACGAATACCCCTCATGTGTCGGTAGATTGGCAACCGGCACCTCGAGTGCCGCGAGCACCTGTCGCCCCTCCCCCCCCTGTGGGCGCCAGGTTGGTGGCGGGGTCAACCCCCCCTGTACCCCGCCACCCAGCTCGGCACTTCTCTCCACGCAGCGGCTCGTCGCCCGCGGAACACACCCCTCGTTCGGAGTTCCGGACCACCCTTGCGTGAAGCTCGGCGTTCGCTGCAGATTAGCTGCTGCGTGCCATGTTCCGATATCTAATCACACCGGCGACATATAAGCGACACGAGAGCAATACACACCGGACAGGTCGGCAACACCGGCACCGCCCGCCACTTCCGTCACAGCGTTCCCGGCCTGCTTCCGGCTACCCTGTCGTGCGTGCGGAGACAATCCCCCCAGCAGCCGACGCGAAGCGGACGATGAGCGAATTCCACGGACACGGCCACGGCCATGGACACGGCCACAGCGACGGACCGGCCCCGATGGGCCCCGTCGCCGCCAAGGTGGTCGTCGGGCTCCTCATCGCCATCGGTGTCGCGGTACTCATCGGCGCCGTCGCGTTGTGGCCCGGCAAGCCGAGCGTCGACGTCGAGCAGCCGTTCCAGAGCGCCCAGGGCGGTGCCGTCGTCACGGAGTCGGGCACGGTCACGATGCAGAACATCGGCGACTGCGGGAGCCCGTCGGCCGGGCGGGTCTTCACCGGCGCACCGCTGCCCGCGCCCGCCGGCGCCTACGAGTGCCAGCGCAGCATCGTCGACATCGAGTCCGGTCCCAACACCGGCACCCAAACGCTGCTCGAGATCATCCCCGGCCCCGGCCAGCCCGACCTCCGCGTGGGCGAAAACATCCGGCTGTCCCGCCAAACGGATGTGAACGGCACGACGGAATACTCGTTCGAGGACTACGCCCGCGGTCTGCCCGTCACGCTCATCGCACTCGCATTCGCCGTCGTCGTGATCGCGGTCGCGCGGTGGCGCGGGTTCCGGGCGCTCGTCGGCATCGTCGTCTCGTTCGGTGTGCTCGTCCTGTTCACACTGCCGGCCCTGTTGGACGGGCAACCGGCGATCCCGGTGGCGCTCGTGTCCGGCGCCGTCATCCTGTATGCCGTGCTGTATCTCGCGCACGGTATTTCCCTGCGCACCAGTTCGGCGTTGCTGGGCACCCTCGCGTCGATGGCCCTGGCGGCGGTCCTCTCCTACGCCACCATCGAGATGACGCGCCTGACCGGGTTGTCCGAGGAGCAGAACACCAACGTTCAGACGTATATCCAGCACGTCAGCATCACCGGCCTGCTGCTGGCCGGCTTCATCATCGGCTCGCTGGGCGTGCTCAACGACGTCACCATCACGCAGGCGGCGTCGGCGTTCGAACTGGCCTCACTCGACCCGGGCGCGTCGAGGCGCCAGATCTTCGGTTCCGCGATGCGCGTCGGCCGCGATCACATCGCCAGCACCGTGTACACCCTCGTCCTCGCGTATGCCGGCGGGGCGCTGCCACTGCTGTTGCTGTTCAGTGTGGCGGGGCGGTCGATCCAGGACGTGCTGCTCAGCGACGCCGTGGCCATCGAGATCGTGCGTTCGGCGGTCGGCGGCATCGCGCTGGCGCTGTCGGTTCCGCTGACGACCGCGATCGCGGTGATGCTGGCGCGCCCGATCGGCGCGGGTCCCAGCGGCAACGCGGCCGCAGTCAGGCCGTCACGGGGCGGCCGTCATTCCAAGTAACGGGTAGTCCGCTAGCTGAAGAGTCCGACCTCCCGGAGGACGATGAAGATGATGGCGATGACCATCAGCGCGTAGACGGTCAGCATCGTCACCTTGGCCGCATGTTCGCTGGTGGGCGGGAACATCTTCAGGATCGGCTTCGTATACGCCACGAGCCGTCGTGTCTCTGCCGGCGCGGCCGCCGAAGACGGGGGAACGTTGGGAGTGCTGTGGAACTCCGCGGGATTTGCAGTCACTGCACACATCCTCTCTACGCCGGAACCATTCCCATCGTAGGCCCGCGGAGCGGGACCCGACACCTCGAATCGGCAGGCGGGCCCCGGCGACGTCTAGGTTCCGGGGAACCTGGGGAGTTCGGGCAGCTGGAACGGCGGCAGTTGGATCTGCGGCAGGCCGGGAAATATCGGCGGAGGCGGAGGTGGCGGCGGCTCGGGCTGCGGCTCGGGAATCCGGATCTGCGACGCCGTCTGCACGGGAGCCTCGACGGTCTCGGACGTCGGAGCCGGCGGGGGCGTCGTCGGTGACGGTGTGGCCATTTCGGTGACGACCGGCGGTTCGGTGACGAGTTGCGTGGTCACCGGCTGCGACGACCCCTCGGTGCGCGCCCACAGATTCTTTCCGTATCCGAGACCGAGGCCGATCACCGCCACCACGGCGAGCGCGGTGCCCGCCAGCGTGGCGCCCCGGATCTGGATTTTGGCCACCTGCTGACTCGGCGGCGGCGCCGCGGCGCTCAGCCACGACGGGGTGCTCGACGGCGCACCGCTGCGCGCGACCACTGCACTCGGAGCGTGCCGGGAGACGTCCGCCTCGAACACGGCTCGAGGTGCGTACTGCGGCGGCGGGAGGACTCGGGCGACCTCGACGGCCGGCGGCACCACCTGCTGGGCGAGCAGCGCAGCACCTTGTGCCGCAACGAGTTCGGGATGGTCGGGAACGATGACGGGCAACCCGAGCCACGACTGCAGCACCGTGCGCACGAGGGGAATGCGCGCACCGCCACCGGTGAGCACCACGGCATCCGGGTTCCGTCCCGACCGCGTGATCACGTCGCGGGCGAGGCGCGCCGACGATTCGACGGTGACACCGATGAGCGAGTCGAAGACGTCGCGCGACAACAGCAGCAGACCGCCCTCGCCGGGCACGGCGACGGCGCCGCCGGTGGAGAGCCGCTCCTTCGCCTCGCGGCAGCGGAGGTCGAGCGCCAGGCTCGCGGCCGCGTCGCGGGGCGCCTCGATGCGGTTGTTCTCCAACTGGTTGGCACGAACCATCCGGTCGAAGACGTCGCCGCTCACCGTGTCGGTGCGGACCGTCTCGACCACCTCACCCGTCGCCCGGTCGACGACGCTCACGGTGAGCCCGGAACTGCCCAGGTCATAGAACACGAGCGTCGCGTGGTCGCCGAGGGCTCCCGAGACGTCGAGGAATTTCAGCGCGGCCGAGGCCTCGGTGACGAGTTGGTAGTTCGCGAGTTGCTGCCGGGCCATCGCCGCCTGGACGGCACCCGCCTGCGCTTCGTCGCGGTAGGCGACGCCGGTGGCGTGCACCTGCCCGGCGTCGGGTGCCCCGGCGAGGACCACGCCGATCGATTCGGCGGCCAGCTCCTCCGGCAGATCCCGGCCTGCGGCGACGACCTGGGCCCGGAAATCGGGGACGTGCCGGCTTGCGGCGTCGTCACGGTTCACGGAGTCGGGTCGCGCCAAGCGCACAGCGCTCGCACCGACCGACACACCTAGAACCGAACTCATGGGCCGCCTAACTCGACTGTGCACGGGTTCGATCCGGAATCCCCCCACTCCATGGCCCGCAGTCTAGCGAAGCGGTCCGACACGGCAACCGGGCAACCGTTCGGCGGCAGACAACTCAGAAGTTGCTCGCGATGATCACTCCCGGGATGCCCGTGCCCAGCGGCACGAACGCGCACGGCGGCACGACCACGTGGGCGGGATCGAGCGTGTTGAGCACCAGTTGCTGGGAGTACGGGTCGTAGGGCAGGTTGAAATGTCCGGTCTGATCGATCGGGCACAGGTCCTGGACGAGGATGTTGGTGGCACCGGGGTCGTGCAGCGCGACGTTGGTGTACGGCTGGATCACCTCGTCGTAGCGCGTCCCGATCGTGGTGTATTCGGCGCCGGGGACGGTGTCACCGCCGGCATTGAGGGCGGTGAGGAACGGCGATCCCTGCACCTGTTCGGCAAGCGCCTCCGAACCGATCGCTTCGATCAGTTCGGTGCCCCCGGGAACGGACGTCACCGCCGTCGCGATCCCGAAGAACGTTCCCCCGTAGGTGGGCGACGCCAGACCGATCCAGTGGTGCACCTTCGACGCCCCGCCGAGCCTGTTGACGTAGTACCGCGCCACCGTCGCGCCTTGCGAGTGCCCGATCAGGTCGACCTCGCCCGCGCCGGTTGCGGACAGCACGTCGTCGACGAACACCTCGAG
Source organism: Rhodococcus sp. P4_B6 (assembly GCF_056402215.1). Lineage (NCBI taxonomy): Bacteria > Bacillati > Actinomycetota > Actinomycetes > Mycobacteriales > Nocardiaceae > Rhodococcus > Rhodococcus sp. P4_B6. The sequence goes on from NZ_JBFUHV010000132.1 coordinate 24,379, forward strand.
TTCGGCGGCCCCCTCGGTCATCGTCTGCATCCCGAAGTGTTCGGTGCCCGGTTTCCGTCCGTAGTTCAGGGCGAACACGCAGTAGCCGGCGGCTTTCAGTTTCGGGCTCAACCCGGCCCAGTTCGAGTAGGCACTGCCGTCGCTTCCGTGCACGAGAATCACGGGACGGGGGTGCGCGGAATCGGGGCGGCACGAGAAGTCGTTGGCACCGGGCGGCGCGGAATGCGGATGCTGCTTCGCATACGCGATCGCGGTGCCGGCGTCGGATTGCGGAGGCCCCGGCAGGGTCGGGACTTCCGCCGCGTGAGCGGGCGCGGCGCCGAGCAGGCAGATCACGGCAGCGAGGAGTGCGAGTAGGGATCCGTGACGTGCCTTCGACATCGCCCAGCCCTCCGTTGCGATTTGGGCTGACGCTACCGTTCGCCGATGCCGCCGGCAGTGGAGATCGTCAAACCCGTTATCGCAGGGGCCGCCAGGTCACGGGTCGCTATCCCCTGCCGAGCCCCCGATAGACCCACCCGGCCGTGCGCCAATCCTCGGCGTCGAGGCAGTTGCGGCCGTCGACCATCACCCGGGCACGCACCACACCGTTCAGATCCTCCGGTTTCAGGGCGGCGAACTCCGCCCACTCGGTGAGGAGCAGCACCGCGTCCGCGTTGTCGCACGCCTCGACCGCCGACGTCGCGTAGTTCAGCGTCGGGAACAGCCTGCGGGAGTTGTCGAGGGCCTTCGGGTCGTAGACGCTGACGACGGCTCCGTGCAACTGCATCATTCCCGCGACGTTGAGTGCCGGGGAGTCGCGGACGTCGTCGGATTCCGGTTTGAACGCCGCGCCGAGGACGGCCACGTTGGCGCCGAGCAGCGACCCTCCGCACGCCTGCGCCGCCAACTCCACCATCCGGGTGCGCCGGCGCATGTTGATGCTGTCGACCTCCCGCAAGAAGTGCAGTGCCTGGTTCGCGCCGAGCTCACCGGCCCGGGCCATGAACGCGCGGATGTCCTTGGGCAGGCAGCCGCCGCCGAAGCCGAGACCGGCGTTGAGGAACCGCCGGCCGATCCGCGCGTCGTAGCCGAGGGCGTCAGCGAGTTGGGTGACGTCGGCGCCGGTGGCCTCGCACACCTCGGAGATGGCGTTGATGAAGGAGATCTTGGTGGCGAGGAACGCGTTGGCCGAGACCTTGACCAGTTCCGCGGTGGCGAGGTCGGTGACCAGGAACGGAATGTCCTCGCCGAGCAGCCGGGCGTACAGCTCACGCAACTCGGCCTCGGCGCGTCCGGGGCGCAGGCGGTCCACGCCCAGCACCATCCGGTCGGGGTGCAGGGTGTCCTCGACGGCGAAGCCCTCCCGCAGGAACTCCGGGTTCCACGCCACCTCCACGGCGTCACCCGCCGGCGCGAGCGCGCGGGCCCGCGCCCCCAGATCGGCCGCCGTCCCGACGGGAACGGTCGACTTGCCGACGATGACGGCGGGGCGATCGAGCATCGGCGCGAGGGTGTCGATCACCGAATGCACGTGCCGCAGGTCCGCGCCGTACTCCCCCTTCTTCTGCGGGGTGCCGACGCCGAGGAAGTGGAGGTCCGCGAACTCCGCGGCCTCGCGGTACGACGTGGTGAAGTGCAGTCGGCCGGCGTCGATGTTCCGGCGCAGGACGTCCGCGAGCCC
>NZ_JBFUHV010000133.1:0-25716 GCF_056402215.1 Rhodococcus sp. P4_B6
GCCGTAGGCCAGTGCGGCCGCGGTGGGCTCGTTGACGATGCGCAGGACGTTGAGGCCGGCGATCTGGCCGGCTTCCTTGGTGGCCTGACGCTGGGCGTCCTCGAAGTACGCGGGGACGGTGATCACGGCGTCCGTGATGTCCTCGCCCAGGTAGGCCTCGGCGTCGCGCTTCAGCTTCATGAGCGTGCGCGCGCTGATCTCCTGCGGCGTGTACTTCTTGCCGTCGATCTCCACGTTCCAGTCGGTGCCGATGTGGCGCTTGACGGAGCGGATGGTGCGGTCGACGTTCGTGACGGCCTGGTTCTTGGCGGGCTGGCCGACCAGCACCTCACCGTTCTTGGCGAAGGCGACGATCGACGGGGTGGTGCGTGAACCTTCGGCGTTGGCGACCACTACGGGCTCGCCGCCTTCCAGTACAGACACGACCGAGTTCGTTGTACCGAGGTCGATACCGACGGCACGAGCCATAGTGTTCCTCACTTTCGTTTTGCAGTCCTGTGGGCAGGTTGTTCAGTACTGAACTGCGATGTCGGCGCTTAGTGAGCGCCCTCCGCTCAAGTTTGCACTCCGACACCGTCTGGAGTCAATTCGAACTTGAGTCTTGCACGCTCAACCTTGTCGTAAGGCTCAACGGAGGGGTGCGAAGATTTGTTCCCGGGCGCCCAGATCTTGTTTCGGCACCTTGTGTCGGCGCCACCGCCCGGATTTTGTGTCGGCGCCACCGCCCGGATTTTGCGTCGGCGCCGCCGCCCGGATTTTGTGTCGGCGCCGCCGACGTGGCCCGTGCGCGTCGGCCAACCTACACGCGGCCGCTCGATAGGATCGCAGCGTGACGACACCCGAACAGCCGCCACGCCGGCCGGAACCGCCGCGACCCGTACCGCCGCGTCCGGAGTTCGCGGTCACCCCGCTGCGTGCCGCCCCCACCGATGCCACCCCGAAGGCGGTCGCGGTGTCGCTGTCCGCCTGGGTGGGGTCGTTCGTCGTCCTCGCCGGAATCGCCGGGGCCATCGCGCTCGACCTCGGCGCCGTCCGCGACGCCCTCGAGGCGTCGGTCGCCGCGGACAATCCCGGAGACTCGGCGACGGACATCACCGACACGGTGAACCTCACGCTGATCGGCAGCGGCGCCATCGCCGTCGTCCTGATCCTCCTCGGACTACTGGGGATACAACTCCTGCGCGCCCGGAAACCGGCGGGCCGGATCACCCTCGCCGTCGTCGGCGTCCTCAGCGCCGCCGGCGGGGTGGGCCTGTGGACCCTGCTGTCCGACGCCGGGGACGCGACCGCCGGAGTGCTGCAGTGGGCGCCGCTCGCCTACAGCGCCCTCGTCGCGGTGGGAGTGCTCGCCCTGTTCGCTCCCGGCGTGTCTCCGTGGCTGCGCCGGAGCCGCTGAGACTCTCACTCGGCACTCGTCGGTGGCCGGGAAAGTGTTCCGGGCACGTTGACGTCCGGTGCGAGTACGGGAACCGTCCGCGCTCGCCTGGATTCCATCTGCCCGCCGGTGTCGATCTCGGCGGCGGTCGAGGCGTACGCGACCGTGCCGACTCCCACCGTGACGGCGACGAGAACGGGCGACACCATGCCCGCGAGAACGCGGGGCCATCTGCGTCGGCGCGAAGGCCGTGGCGCCGGCCTTGGAGAGTCGAGGTTCATACCGAGAATCCTTCGCGGCGGCCGCTTTCCGCACATCCAGGAAGGCACCCAACTTGGACCCCGAGAAAAACCCTGAGAAGACCTTGCTAATTGAGGACCGTTTCTGACCTCAATCGCTTCTATCGTTCTTCTCATGACCACTTCGCAGAAGTCCCCCGTCACCGGTGAGCGCGCCGACCTCCTCCAGATCCTGCAGGAGCAGCGATCCACCCTGTTGATCACCGTCCGCGGCATCGACKACGAACAGGCACGGCAGCGCTCGACCGTCAGCGACCTGACGCTCGGCGGACTGATCAAGCACGTGTCCCACACGGAAAAGCACTGGGTCGAAACCATTCTCGAACCCGACGAGAACGCGGAGTTCGACATGGAGTGGGCCATGGAGAAGTACTACATGCGGGACGACGAAACCCTCGAGGGACTGCTGGCCGAGTACGCCGAGGTGGCCCGCGCGACGGAGGCCGCCGTGGCCGGCCTCGACGACCTGGATGTGCTCATCCCCCTTCCCACCGCACCCTGGGCACCCGAGCGGCAGTGGTGGACGATCCGCCGCACCCTGCTGCACATCATCCGGGAGACCGCCCACCACTCCGGTCACGCCGACATCATCCGGGAATCCCTCGACGGCGGAAACACCACGATGCAGATGGGCGCCGACGCGGGCATGGAGTTCTGACCCACCCGCGGCACAGACGAAAACACCTCACCGGCTTCGGGTTCCGGTGAGGTGTTTCTCGTCCTGTGGCGGGTTCGGGTGTTGACTGACGTCCTGCGGTTCAACGTTTCGCCGACTGGTGAGAACTATGGTGCCCCGGTGCGTGGGCACCGGCTACCACCCCCAGGGTGAATGTTGCCCACCTGGTTCTGCGGCTACGCCTCCGCCGTGACGGAGAGCACGACCACGTCGTCGGGGAAGGACGCGGGTGTCTGCAGACCCACGACGGCGAGGGCTCGTCCCGTCATCGACACGCCGGGAACCTCGCTGCCCGCGGACAGTCCGTCGGCTCGTCCGCCGCCGGGCGGGGTGGTGACGGTCGGCTGATGCTTCGGTGGCACGTTGAACCACGCGGGCGGTTTCAGGCCCTCGTCCGGTTCACCGGCGAAGACGGGACGCACCCGGTAGCGTCGGTCCGGGTCGAGCCCGGGCAACGTGAACCGGCCCCGCGGCGACACGTCGGACCGCCCCACGTACGCGAGGAAGAACAGTGCCTCCGCCCGGTCGTCCGCGACCGCACCGTAGACCAGCAGGGTGGGGTCGATCTCGTCGGCGCGCACCATCGTTCCCGTGTGCAGCAGTTCCCGCTGCCGCTTGTACAGGTCGATCCACACGGCGAGCTGTGCGTTCTCGTTTTCGGTGGCGGTTGCGAGATCCCACTCGATCCCGAGATGCCCGTACAGCGCCGTCCCCGCCCGGAACGACAGTCGGTGGTACCGGCCCGTCGTGTGAGAGATGCCCGACGCGATGTGCGAACCGAGCAGCTCGGGCGGAAGCAGCTGCATCGTCCACCGGTTCATCTGCTGGCGTTCGAGCGGATCGATGCAGTCCGAGACCCAGACGCGGTCGGTGCGCTCGAGGATGCCGAGGTCCACCCGCGCGCCACCCGACGAGCAGGATTCGATCTCCAGTCCGGGGAACCGGCGCTTCAGCTCGTCCATCAGCCGGTACGTCGCGAGGGTCTGATCGTGGACGCCGGCGCGCCCGTGCGGAGCGGTGCCCGCGTCGATCAGGTCTCGGTTGTGGTCCCATTTGATGTAGGCGATGTCGTACTCGCCGAGAATCGCGGACATCCGCTCCAGGATGTGGTCGTACGCCTCGGGGATCCCCAGATTGAGCACCTGCTGGTTCCGGGACGGCACCGGCGTGCGCCCGCCGGTCGCCATGACCCACTCCGGATGCTCCCGTGCGAGATCGGAATCGAGGTTGATCATCTCCGGCTCGAACCACAGGCCGAACTCCATGCCGAGCGAACGCACGTGATCGATGATCGGGTGCAGACCGTCCGGCCACACCGTCTCGTCGACGTGCCAGTCCCCCAGCCCCGCCAGATCGTTGCGCCGGTACCGGAACCAGCCGTCGTCGAGCACGTAACGCTCGACGCCGAGCTTCGCCGCTCGATCCGCCAGGTCTTTCAACCGGGCCAGGTCGTGGTCGAAGTAGACGGCCTCCCACACGTTGATCGTCACCGGGCGCGCGCGCCGCGGGTGCGTGGGCCGCGACCGGAGGTAGTCGTGGAAGCGATGCGCCTGGGCGTCGAGTCCGTCGCCGTACGCGCCGTAGATCCAGGGCGTTTCGTAGCTTTCGCCGTCCGACAGCCGAATCTCGCCCGGCAGGAGCAGTTCTCCGCCGCCGATCACCTGGAAACCGGTGAAGAGACGTTCGGCGTAGTGCCGGTGGTTGCCGCTGAACGCGACGTGGGCGCCCCACACCTCGCCGCTGCCGAAACCGAAACCGGGCACGCCGACGGACAGCACCGTCGCGGCGTCCGGGCCGGTGCGTCCCTTCCGCCCCTCGCGCTCGTGGATCCCGACGGTCAGTTCGCTGCGCTGCGGGGTCCGTTCCTTCCCCCACCGGCCTGCGAAGTCGAGGATCTCGCGGGCCTGCGGCGGGACCGGGAACGCGAGCTGGAGGTCGTCGAGGACGTAGAACGAGCTGCCGGTGTTGGTGACCTCGGCGCGCGCCCGCAGGAGACCGCTCGGCAGCAGTTCGATGTCGAGGACCAGCCCGAGATCGGCGACGGCGTCGTGCGCGGCGACCCGGACCTCACCGGCACCGACTGCGACGAGTTCCGCGTGCGGGGACGACCGGTGCTCGGCCCCGTCGACAGTCAGCGTGGTGGTCGTGAACAGCGGCGACCAGTCGGTGCCGTCTCGGTGGCCCGCGATCCCGGGTTTGCCCACCCACCCGGTGTGGTGTTCGGGGAGTATCGACAGCCGCACCGGGAGGTCGACCACGTTGCCCGCCGGGGGCTCGATGTTCGCCCGCGCCAGGGCCTCGACGTCGGCGAGGTGCAGGTCGCCGAGCGCCGCACCCCAGTGCACGATCGCCGGCAACCTGCCGCCGGTGAGGTCGAGCACGACGGACACGCCGCCGGCAGTGAGGTGGATGTACGCATGCGGTGGGGCGGTGTCACTCACTTGTTGGCTCCCATYGTGAGTCCGGAAACGAAATGCCGCTGCAGCGCGACGAATACGAGCACCGTCGGCAACGCGACGAGGACCGATCCGGCGGCGAGCAGGTTGGTGTCGGTGAAGAAGCTGCCCTGCAGATTCTGCAGCGCGGTGGTGACCGGCAGCTTGTCGCCGCTGACCATCAGCGCCAGCGCCCAGAAAAAGTCATTGTAAATCCAGGTGATCATGAGCGTCGCGAGCGCGGCCAGCGCCGGACGGCACAGTGGGAGCACCACCTGCCAGTACTGGCGGAACAGTCCGGCGCCGTCCACGGTCGCCGCCTCGAGCAGTTCCGGCGGGACCGTCTTCATGTAATTGCTCAGCACGAACACGCAGAACCCGGTCTGAAATGCCACGTGCACGAGGATCAGTCCCCAGTAGCTGTCGTAGAGCGAGCCCGACGAACTCATCCAGTACGGCAACGGAATCGCGTTGTACAGGCGGAACAGCGGGGTCAGCAGCGTCTGCTGCGGCAGCAGATTGCCCGCGATGAACACCGCCAGCATGATCACGTTGAACTTCCACGGGAACCGGGCGAGCACGAACGCCGCCATCGACCCGATGAACAGGATCAGCAGCACCGCCGGGATGGTGATGATCATCGAGTTGAGGAAGTAGTGCGGGATTCCGCCGACCTCCCACGACTCGGTGTAATTGCTCAGCGTGAATCCGCCGACGGACAGGTAGCCGTGGGTGAGGACGTAGTCGTAGTCGCGGAACGAGTTGTAGAGCGCCCACAGCAGCGGGAAGATCCACAGCAACGCGAGCGCGGTGAGCAGGAGGTACATCGCCGCGTGCGCGGCACTGAGCCGGCGCCGGTTGGCCACCGCGGCCTTGTTGCGGGGCCCGCTCCGATCGGCGGGCGCACTGCGGTCGGCGAGGGGTGTCGTCATGGTCATCAGTCGTCGCTCCGCATCACGATCCAGAGATAGAGGGCTATGAACACCAGCGAGATCACGAGCATGATCGTCGCCAGGGCCGAACCGAATCCGACGCGGCCCGCTTCTCCCACGACGTTGGCGGTGACGAGGGCGGAGATCAGTTCGAGTCCGTTGCGGCCCTTGTTGATCACCCACACGAGGTCGAAGGCGCGCAGTGCCTCGATGACGGTGATGACGATGATCAGCAGGTTGGTGGGTTTCATCAGGGGGAACACGATCCGGAAGAACGTGCGGATCGGCCCGGCACCGTCCATGAGGGCGGCTTCGCGCACCGACGGGTCGATGGCCTTGAGACCCGCCAAGTACAACAGCATGATGTAGCCGGTGTGCCGCCAGCTCGCGGCGACCATGACGGCCCAGATGTTGATGTCGGGGTTGCCGAGCCAGTCGACGTCCGTGCCGAGGATGGTGTTGAGCACGCCGCCGTCGGTGGAGTAGATCAACTGCCACACGAACCCGACGAGGGCCATCGACAGCACCACGGGGATGTAGAAGATGCTCTGGTACAGCCGGCTTCCCTTCAGGCCCCGGTCGAGCAGCACGGCGAGGAAGATGCCGAGGATCGTCGGGAAGACGAAGAGGAACGCCAGCCAGAGGACGTTGTTGTGGAGGGCCTGCTGGAACGGTGGGTACGCCTGGACGGCGTCGACGTAGTTCTGCGGGCCGATCCACTCGATGGTCGATGTGCCGCCGATGCCGTCCCAGCGGGCGAACGACAGGATCACCGTGAAGACGGTGGGAATCCACACCAGCCCGATCACGATTGCGGCGGGCAGCCCGAGCATGACGGCGATGGTCCACCGGTCGCCGCGGCTGCGTCGGATCTTCGGGGCCGGGATCCGGGGTTCGGTTCCGGCCTGGGGAGGAACTGTGCTGGTCATGAATTCACCTGACCTGTCGGGACCGTGATGGTGGTCGTTGTCTTCTCGTGTGCGCTCATTGCCCGAACACCGCCGCCTTCTGCCGCTCGATGCTGCGGACCAGGCCGTCGACGTCGTTCGGGTTGCCGAGGAACTGCTGCATCGCGGGGATCATCACGACGGACGCGAAGTCGGGGCGGGTGTCCCGGTCGAGGAACTGGGTGATGGACCCCGCACCCTGGACGAGGGCGGCCGACTTCTGCACGAGGGGAGGGAAACTCGACAGGTCGGCGTCGCGGTGCGCCGGGATCGCCTGGGGATCCTGTTTCGCGTACGCGACGGCGGCGTCGGCGTTCGTGAGGAAGGAGAGGAACTGCTGCGCGCCGCCGAGGTTGCGCGGGTCCTTGCGCATCATGAATCCGTCCATGGGCGCCTCGACCGCCGACGTGCCGACGGCGGAGTCGAGTTCGGGGAAAGCGAAGAAGTCCAGGTCCTCCCGGTCGGGCCCCGCGGGGAAGCTCTGCGCGACGAACATGCCGGCCACCAGCATCCCGACTTCCTTGTTGAGGAGCGCCTGTTGCGCCTCGGACATCTTGCGGCCCAGCGGTTGCGGCTGGTGGAACGGGAGGATCTCACGCCAGGTGTCGAACACCGACCGGACGCGGTTGTCGGTCCAGCTCACGTCGCCGGCGAGCAGGGAGCGGTGGAAGTCGACGCCGTTGAGGCGCAGATCGAGGTAGTCGAACGTGCCGAACGGCGGCCAGCCGTCGCGGACCCCGAATCCGATCGGGGTGAGCCCGTCCGACTGCATGCGTTTCGACAGGGCCACCCATTCGTCGAACGTCTTCGGCGGCGCGTAGCCGCGCTGCTGCCAAAGACTGGGACGGTAGAACACGGCCCACGGGTAGTAGAAGAACGGGACCAGATACTGCCTGCCGTCGGTTCCGGTGGACGCCTCGCGGAAACTGTCGCTGAAACCGCTGCCGTGCGCTTGCCACACCGAGCTGACGTCGTCGACGAGACCCTTGTCGGCGAAGTACTTCATCCGGTATCCCGACATCCAGGTGAAGACGTCGTCCGGAGTGCCCTGCAGGTAGTTGTTGACATTCTCCTGGAACGAGGTGGAGTCGACGGAGTTGATCCGCACGGCGGCGCCGGACTGCTGCTGGAACATCCCGACGACGTCCTGCACGCCGAGTTTGGCGTTCTTGTCCGACAGCCGCGATCCGAGGGTGATCACGTGGGGGTCTACGCCGCCCGTGCACCCGGACAGCAGGCCGGCTGTCGACAGGGCGCCCGCGGCGGCGAGCGCGGCCTTGAGAAAGGTGCGCCGGGAGGGTTGCCACGGGTGCGGCAGCTCGTTTCGGTTCATGGTGCCCTTTTCGCTCGAGTAGCGGGGTGGGGCGGAGTCGCTCACCATCTGATCGAAATCGAACAACTTCGATCACATTTCGTTGGTGTCGCCTCACGCCGTTACGTGATGCACGTTACAAAATCACGCCGCACTGCGCATTGTCAACCGGATAGAAGTGCTTTCACCTGCGGAAGTGCAAAAATGTTCATTCGTGTTGACTTTTGAGCATCGATCGGACAGATTGTGAGCATGCACACAGCGATCGATTCCCGCGGACGGCACCTGCGGTGGCCGACCCGGGGCATTTCCTTCGGCGGTGACTACAACCCCGAACAGTGGCCGGAAGAGGTCTGGCAGCGCGACGTCGAACTCATGCGCGAGGCTTGTGTCGACTTCGTGACCGTCGGCGTCTTCTCCTGGGCCCGGCTGCAGCCCACCCCCGACACGTGGGATTTCGGCTGGCTCGACCGCGTCCTCGACCTCCTGCACGACGGCGGCGTCCGCGTCGACCTGGCCACCGCCACCGCGTCCCCACCCCCCTGGCTCACGGCGGCGCATCCCGAGGTCCGGCCCGTGGACGAACGCGGTTACCGGTACGAGATCGGCAGCAGGCAGACGTGGAGCCCGAGTTCCCCGATCTACCGCGACCACTCCCTCACCCTCGTCGAGAAGATGGCCGTCCGCTACGGCGGCCACCCGGCACTCGCCCTCTGGCACGTGTCCAACGAACTCGGCTGCCACAACTCGCGCTGCTACTCCCCCGACAGCGCGCGGGCGTTCCGGCGGTGGCTGCAGCGTCGCTACGGCGACCTCACCGAACTCAACCGGGCGTGGGGCACGACGTTCTGGAGCCAGCACTACAGCGCCTGGGACGAAGTGGTGCCGCCCGCCGCGAGCACGACGTTCGGCAACCCCACCCATCTGCTGGACTGGCGCCGCTTCTGCTCCGACGCCCTCCTCGACCAGTACCTCGCGGAGCGGGAGGTGTTGCGGCGCATCACGCCCGACGTCCCGGTGACGACGAACTTCATGGTGGGCATGGGCTCGCCGCAGTCCCTCGCCGGCGACATGAACTACGCGCAGTGGGCGCCCGAGCAGGATCTGGTCTCCACCGACCACTATCTGGTCGGACCCGCGACCGGTGACGGCGCCGCCCACCACCGGCTGTCGTTCTCCGCCGACCTCACCCGCGGCATTGCCGGCTCACAGCCGTGGCTGCTGATGGAGCATTCGACGAGTGCCGTCAACTGGCAGCCGGTCAACCGGGCGAAGACGCCCGGCGAGATGCTGCGCAACTCCCTCACCCACGTGGCTCGCGGCGCGGACGGTGTCGCGTTCTTCCAGTTCCGCGCGTCGCAGGCCGGAGCCGAGAAGTTCCACTCCGCCCTCGTGCCGCACGCGGGCACCGACTCCGCCCGGTGGCGTGAAGTCGTCCAGCTCGGTGCCGTCCTGCGCCGGCTCGAACCGGTCGCCGGCAGCCGCGTCGAGGCCCCGGTCGGCATTCTGTTCGACTGGGAGTCGCAGTGGGCATGCGAGCAGGACGGGCACCCGTCGCGGTTGATGCAGCCGATGACGATCGCCGAGCAGATGCACCGCGCGTTCGCCGGGGTGACCTGCGACGTCGTCCCCTCGGACGCCGACCTCGGCCGGTACTCGGTTCTGGTCGTGCCCGCGATGTACCTGTGCAGCGACGAGGAGGCGGACCGCATCTCGGCGGCGGCCCGCGCAGGCGCGCAGGTTCTGGTGACGGCGTTCTCCGGGATCGCGGACCGTGACGACCACGTCCGGCTCGGCGGCTACCCGGGGGCGTTCGGAGACCTGCTCGGCGTCCGGACCGAGGAGTTCTTTCCGCTCGGCGCCGACGAGACCGTCGCCCTCGACGACGGCACGACGGCCCGCGTCTGGACCGAATACCTCACGGTCGCCGAGGACGTGGACGTCCTCGCCCGCCACACCGAGGGACACCTGCAGGGCGTGCCCGCAGTGACCCGGCGTCCCGTCGGCGACGGTGCCGCCTGGTATCTCGCGACCGTTCCCGACATGCGGGGCCTGGAGCGGCTCGCCGAGACGATCTGCGCCACAGCCGGTCTCGACCTGCATGCAGGGCAGCACTCCGACGTCGAGATCGTGCGCAGGCGGGGCGAGAACGGGTCGTGGCTGTTCGTCCTCAACCACACGAACGAGAAGGTGACCGTCGACGTGTCCGGCACCGACCTCGTGACCGAACGGGTGGTCGACGGACCGCTCACGCTGGAACCGGGCAACTGTGCTGTGATTCGCGAAGACAGCGCCGGCATCGGCGCCCCGACACGGAAGGCGGACGCATGATGCTCGCACGTCAGCGCCAGCAGGTGATCCTCGACGAGGTCACCGCGCACGGCGCGGTGAAGGTCGTCGACCTCGGCGCGACGCTCGGGGTCTCCGACATGACCATCCGCCGCGACATCAACGAACTCGTCGAGCAGGGTCTCGTCGAGCGGGTGCACGGCGGGGTGACGCTGCCGCGGTCGGCGAGCGTCCATGAACCGGGGTTCTCGGCGAAGTCCGAACTCGACCGTGAAGCCAAGCGGGCCATCGCCCGCGCCGCGGCCCGGCTGGTGCGGCCGGGCACATCGGTGGGCATCTCCGGCGGCACCACCACGCACGCCCTCGCCCGCGAACTCCTCGACGTCCCCGACATCACCGTCGTCACCAATTCGCTGCCCGTCGCCGACGCCTTCCACGAGGGCGGCCGCGACGACCAGACCATCCTCCTCACCGGAGGTCAACGCACCCCGTCGTTCGCCCTCGTCGGACCGCTCACGGTCGCCGCCCTGCGCGGCATCCACGTGGACATGCTGTTCCTCGGCACGCACGGCATGGGGATCGACTCGGGGCTGACCTGCCCCAATCTGATGGAAGCCCAGACCAATCAGGCGCTCGTCGCGTCTTCGCGCCGCGTCGTGGTGCTCGCCGACCACACGAAGTGGGGGGTGACCGCGCTGGCGAACACGATCCCACTGTCCGACGTCGACATCCTCATCACCGACGCCGGGCTCGAGCGCGCCGCCCAGGAAGCCCTCGCCGACCACGTCGGCGATCTCGTGGTGACACGGGAGAACCGGGAAGGACTTGACGATGACCGTGCGTGACGAACAGGAGGCGCGGGAGGCCCCCGCGCGGGTCCGGATGCGCAAGACCCGGACAACTCTCGCGGACGGCCGCGAACTCCTCTACTTCGACGACTCCGAGCCGTACGTGTCGGGCGGCGCCACCCGAGAACTGGTGGATTCGCGTCCGCTGCCGCCCGCGGTGTCGCAGTCGCAGATGCGTTTCGACGTGCTCACCGGGGAGTGGGTGGTCATCGCCGCGCAGCGGATGGATCGCACGTTCCTGCCGCCGCCGGACGCGTCACCACTCGCCCCCAGCATGCCGGGCAAGGCGCCCACCGAGATTCCGGCCGACGACTACGACGTGGTGGTGTTCGAGAACCGCTTCCCCTCGCTCGCGACGGCCCCCGCGAACCAGGACCTCCCCGACTGCGTCGACGGCGAAGCGCTGTGGCCGCTGGCACCGGGAGCGGGCAGGTGCGAGGTGGTCTGCTTCACCAGCAACCCGGATGCCGCGTTCTCCACCCTGAGCGTCGACCGGGTCCGCACCGTCGTCGACGTCTGGGCCGACCGCACCGCCGAACTGTCGGCGCTGCCCGGGGTGCGTCAGGTGTTCTGCTTCGAGAACCGGGGCAAGGAAATCGGTGTCACCCTCACCCATCCGCACGGTCAGATCTACGCCTACCCGTATCTGCCGCCGCGCACGGACGCGCTGATCCGGCGCTCCCGCGAGCACTTCGAGAGCACCGGGCGGCTGCTGCTCGCCGACGTCCTCGACGCCGAAACACGCTCCGGCAGAAGGGTGGTCCTGGCCGGCGCACACTGGACCGCGTACGTTCCCGCCGCCTCCCGGTGGCCGCTGGAGGTGCACCTCGCACCTCACCGCGACGTCCGTGACCTCACCGAACTGACCGACGACGAACGCGACGAACTCGCGCAGGTGTATCTCGAGCTGCTGCGGCGGGTCGACCGCTTCTTCGAGGGCGTCGACGCCGTGCCCTACATCGCCGCGTGGCATCAGGCGCCCGTCGGCGAGGACCGCCCGCTCGGACGCCTGCACCTGCAGCTGTTCTCGATGATGCGGTCGCCCGGCCGGATGAAGTACCTGGCGGGATCCGAGTCCGGGATGGGGGCGTGGGTCAACGACACCACCCCCGAGCGCATCGCCGACCGGCTGCGGGAGGTGGCGTCGTGAGTGCGGCGCAGTGGGTCGAACCCGTCGACGTCCACGCGGTCACCGGCACCGCGGAGGCGTTGTTCCGCACCACGTTCGGCGGCGACGCGGACGGTGTCTGGGCGGCACCCGGCCGCGTCAACCTCATCGGCGAGCACGTCGACTACGCCGGCGGGCTGGTCCTGCCGTTCGCCCTCCCCTACATCACCGTCGTCGCCGTCCGCGTGCGGGACGACGCGATCCTGCACGCCGTGTCGACACACACCGGCGAGTCCTGGCAGGGCCCGCTCGCCGACGTCGCGCCGGGCCACCCGTCCGGCTGGTCCGCGTACGTCGCCGGGGTGGTGTGGGCGCTGCGCCGGTCCGGACATCTCACGGCGACAACGGGTTTCGATGTGGCGGTGCATTCGACGGTCCCCGTCGGCTCCGGGCTGTCGAGTTCTGCCGCGCTCGAGTGCGCGTTCGCGCTCGCCGTCGCCGACCTCGCCGGACTGCCCACGGACGAGTCCGGCCGCCGGCCGCTGATCGACGCGTCCATCCGCGCGGAGAACGAGATCGCCGGCGCCTCCACCGGCGGCATGGACCAGTCGGTCGCGATGCTCGCCCGCCCCGGCCACGCCCTGCTGCTCGACTGCCGGGACGGCGCGAGCAGGCACGTCCCGCTCGACTTCGACGCCGCAGGCACCAGGCTGGTGGTCATCGACACCAACGCGCCGCACCGGCTGGTCGACGGCCAGTACGGCAACCGGCGCGCCACCATCGAGAAGGCCTGCGCCGACCTCGGCGTCGCCACCCTGCGCGACGTCGCCGACCGCGACGCGGCCGTCGCGGCGCTGAGTTCCCCGGCAGCGCAGCGGGCCCGGCACGTGCTCGGCGAGATCCGCCGCGTCTACGAGGTCGCCGATCTGCTCGACCGCGGCCGGATCGCCGACATCGGCGACGCACTGAACCGCTCCCACGCCTCGTTGCGCGACGACTACGAGGTCAGCTCCGTCGAACTCGACTCCGCCGTCGACGCCGCCCGCGAGGCAGGCGCCTGGGGCGCCCGGATGACCGGCGGCGGCTTCGGCGGCTCCGCGATCGCCCTCGTGCCCACCGACCGGGTCGACGCCGTCGTCGAGAACGTCGCCCGACGCGCCGACACCGCGTCCCTGCCCACACCGCAGTTCCTGCACGCCGAGCCGTCGGGTTCGGCACACCGACTCTGAGATCCCCTTCCACGACCAGGAGAACACCATGGCACGAGTCACGTACGACGCAGCCACCAAGATGTACCCAGGTTCCGATGTGCCGGCGGTCGATTCGCTGAACCTCGACATCGAGGACGGCGAATTCCTCGTCCTCGTCGGCCCGTCCGGGTGCGGCAAGTCGACGTCGCTGCGGATGCTCGCCGGCCTCGAGGACGTCGACTACGGCGCCATCCGCATCGGCGAACGCGACGTCACCGCCCTCGCCCCGAAGGAACGGGACATCGCGATGGTGTTCCAGAACTACGCCCTGTACCCCCACATGACGGTCGCGAAGAACATGGGATTCGCCCTCGAGATCGCCGGCATGGACAAGGCCGAGATCGGCCGCCGCGTCGAGGAGGCCGCCAAGATCCTCGATCTCGGCGACTACCTGAACCGCAAGCCGAAGGCACTGTCCGGCGGGCAGCGACAGCGAGTCGCGATGGGCCGGGCGATCGTCCGCAACCCGCAGGTGTTCCTCATGGACGAGCCGCTGAGCAACCTCGACGCGAAACTCCGGGTGCAGACCCGTACCCAGATCTCACTGTTGCAGCGCCGACTGGCCACCACCACCGTGTACGTCACCCACGACCAGGTGGAGGCCATGACCATGGGCGACCGCGTCGCCGTCATGAAGGCGGGCGTCCTGCAGCAGTGCGCGAGCCCGAAGACGCTGTACGAGAAGCCGGTCAACAGCTTCGTCGCCGGGTTCATCGGATCACCGGCCATGAATCTGTTCGAGGTCGACGTCGTGCACGGCGACGCCCGGATCGGTTCGCTGTCGACGCCGATCGAGCGGTCGGTGCTGGGCGCCCTGGACACCGGGCGGGTCGTCGTCGGCGTCCGCCCGGAGGCGTGGACCGTGTCCGATCAGGGCACCGCGGTGAAGGTCGACGTGGTGGAGGAACTCGGCGCGGACGCCTACATCTACGGACGCCTCGTTCGCGACGGTGACCTCGGCGGACACGACATCGTCGCCCGGGTCAGCGACTCCGCCTCCCCAGCCAAGGGCGACGTGATCCGGCTGGCACCGGACCCGGCCCGCCTGCACTTCTTCTCGCCCACCACCGGCGCCCGGCTCGGCGACTGACCGGGGGGAAACAGTGAAACTTCTCGTCACCGGCGGTGCCGGTTACGTCGGCAGCGTCTGCGCGCAGCGACTGCTCGAGTGCGGCCACACGGTCGTGATCGTCGACGACCTGTCGACCGGCAATGCCGACGCGGTCCCGGCGGGGGCGGAGTTCGTCGAGGACGACGTCGCGAGCGCAGCCCACCGCGTTCTCGGCGCCGGGGATGTCGACGGCGTGTTGCATTTCGCCGCCCGCTCACTCGTCGGCGAATCGGTGGAGACCCCGGAAACGTACTGGCAGGCCAACGTCGTCAAGACGCTGACGCTGCTGGAGGCGATGCGTTCCTCCGGCACCGGCCGGCTGGTGTTCTCCTCCACCGCGGCGACGTACGGCTCGCCGGATTCCGTGCCGATCACCGAGGACGCACCGACCCGGCCGACCAACCCGTACGGTGCCACCAAACTGGCGATCGACCACGCGATCACGTCGTACGCGCACGCCCACGGGCTGGCGGCGTGCAGCCTCCGGTACTTCAACGTCGCGGGCGCGTACGCCGGTCTCGGCGAGAACCGTCGCGTGGAGACCCACCTGATCCCGCTGGTGCTGCAGGTCGCGGCCGGGGACCGCGACGAGATCTCGGTGTTCGGCACCGACTGGCCCACCCCCGACGGCACCGCCGTCCGCGACTACATCCACATCCGCGACCTGGCCGAGGCGCACGTCCTCGCGCTCGAATCCGCCCAGCCCGGAACGCACCGGATCTACAACCTCGGCACCGGCACCGGGTTCAGTGTGCGGGAGGTGATCTCGTCCTGCGAACGCGTGACGGGCCGAACCATCGCCACCCGGGACGCCCCGCGCCGCGCCGGCGATCCGGCGGTGCTCGTCGCGTCGGGTGCCCGTGTGCAGGCCGAACTGGGCTGGCGGCCGAGCTACACGGACCTCGATGCGATCGTGGCCGATGCGTGGACGTATCTGCAGTCGCTGGGGGCGCGGGAACGCTACCGTGGTTCCGTGCGGTCGTGACCGGTCGCCGCGAGAAGGAGGCTGCTGTGGACGTCGACGATTCCACGAGGCAGGGCCGGATCGTGGAGGTCCTCGTCGAGGCCTTCGCCGGTCTGATGGAGGCGGACCCGAGCGCGTTTCGCACGAAGTTCCGGAAGATGGCCGCCGATCCGTTCGCCTTCTACCGGGGCAGCGCCTGCCTCTTCTACGACGATCTGCGTGACTTCGACGATCCGTGGGCGGACGAGCGCACCGGCCGCGTGTGGATTCACGGCGATCTGCACCTGGAGAATTTCGGCACGTACATGAATTCGGAGGGCACCCTCGTCTTCGACGTCAACGATTTCGACGAGGCGTACGTGGGGCCGTTCAGCTGGGATCTTCGCCGGTTCGTCGCGAGTCTCGCACTGATGGGCTGGCAGAAGGCCCTCCCCGAGAGTGATGTCCGGGCACTCGCCGACACCTATCTGCGCAGTTACGTCGCGCACGTCCTGCAGTACGTGCAACGGGAGGCGGACGAGGCGTACGCACTGCGCCTGGACAATTCGCGCGGCGCAATCCAGGATCTGCTGCTGAGCGCGCGCCTCGCCACCCGGGTGGACCTGCTCGAATCCGTCACGGTGATCGAGGACTACGACCGGCGTTTCCGGCGGGGCCGCGGAGTCCGCGAACTCGACGAGGACGAACGCACGACCGTGTGCGAGGCGCTCGAGACGTACATCGAGAGGGTGCCCCGCAGCAAACGATCCGCGCGACCGGTGTTCTACCGGGTCAAGGACGTGGTCGGGCGGAAAGGTTTCGGGATCGGCAGCGCCGGCCTCCCGGCGTACAACGTGCTCATCGAAGGGGCGACGCAGGCGCTCGAGAACGACATCGTGCTGTCCCTCAAGCAGGGCAACGTCGCCGCGCCCAGCCGCGTCGTCGACGAACCCCGTGTCCGCGACTACTTCGAGCACGAAGGCCACCGCACGGTGGTGAGTCAGCGGGCTCTGCAGGTCCACACCGATCCGCTGCTCGGCTACACCGAGATCGGTGACACCGGTTTCGTGGTCGCCGAACTCTCCCCGTACGAACTGGACCTCGACTGGTCCGACCTCACCGAACCGGAGGACATCGTGCCGGTGCTCGAGGACCTCGGCCGGGCGACGGCGAAGGTGCACTACGTCTCCGACGAAGACAGCGATCAGACCCTGGTCACGTTCCAGACCGAGGACGCGATCCAGAACGTCGTCGACGGCAGGCTGGACGAGTTCGTCGGCGAGATCATCGACTTCGGCATCGCGTACGCCGAGGTGAGCCGCAAGGACCACCAGCTGTTCGTGGACGCGTTCCGGGAGGGTGAGATCGCGGGCGTGTCCGCGACCTGACCCGCCTACAGGCGGACCGTGTTCAGTTCCTCCAGAACACCTTCCGCGCTGCGGGCGGCGACGGTGCAGGCCCTCGCCGTGAACTGGTCGAGCAACGGGTGCCGTGCGCGTTCGCGCCACTTCCGTACCGCGGCGAGTGCCCGCATCCGCTGCAACTCCACGGAGTCGTCGCCGTCGGTGCCCAGCCGTTCCGGGATCTGGATGCCGAACCCGCCGATCAGGCGCTGCAGTTCGGCCACGTCGTCGGCGGGCAGCCCCACCTCGGTGGAGCGCAGCCGCCCGAGCAGGCGCAGTTCCTGGAAACCGTGCACGTCGGACAGCAGTCGTTCGGCCGATATCAGGATCTCGCCCGCCCCCGGCACCGGATGCGCCGTCAGGACCCGCTTGAGTGCCACCAGCGCCGAGTGGGTCTTCAGCTGATCGGCCCGCTGCCCGAACTGGATGTCGATCACCTGGCGCAGTTCGTCGAGACCGCTGCGTTCCACCAGTTCGGCCGCCAGCGTCGGCGAGTCCTTGGTGCCCAGCCGGATCAGGGTGACGGCCATCCGGATCCCGAAGAGCCCGAAGCGATCCGCCAGCTGGGCCCGCATCCGGGCGTCCACGGGAAGCGGACTGTCCTCACGGGCGAACCGGTCGGCCGACAGCATCGCCAGGTTCAGGTCGTCCACCGGGACCTCGGCGAGATGCTGGAACGCGGTGAACTCGGCCTGACGCATCGTGCGGGCACCGAGCGCCAGCAGACCCGCGACGGGGACGACGGCCTGGCACAGCCCGGTGCGCTCGAGTTCGCCCGCGAACCGGGACGCCACCTCCTTCGCGGACATCATGGCGTCCAGGCGTCCGGCCCCCACCTCGTCGGCCCGCGACACGACCCCGACCACACCGAGCGGTCCCGATTCGTCGCCGACGTGGTCGCCGATCTGACCGAGGAACTGGACGTCGGTCGCGTTGAGGGTGCGCAGCAGGTAGACCACGGCGTCGGCGCCGGACGCCTCGTTGTCCGGGGTGAGCATCTCGAGCGTGCGGGCCGAGACGTCCCGCGACAGCGAGGACGTGCCTGGGGTGTCGATGATCGTGGTGTGCGCCAGCGCGGACGACGGCCACTCCACGTCGAGGCGGTCCACCTGATCGGCGGTGAGGTGACCGAGGTCGAACGTGAGATGTCCGTCCCGGCGCAGCACCGGGACGTTCGCCGAACGCTGACCGCCGGTGCCCGGGTCCGGCTGGTACCAGGCCGTCACGGTCGGCGTCGACCCGCTGCGATACCAGGTGACGACGCGGGTGCACTCGGTCGCGTCGGTGGGCGCGATGTCCTGCCCCACCAGGGAATTGAGCAGAGTGGACTTGCCGGCCTTCAGCGAACCGGCCAGGGCCACCCGCAGCGGTTGTTCCAGTCGCCGGGCGCATTCGGTCAGCTGATCCCGGATCTCGGGGCGGCCGGCGTACAACTGCCGGGCCGAGGCGATGAGTGCCCGGGCTTCCTGGAGCGGAGCGGCGGTCATGCCGTGACCGCTCCCGCATCGCCTGCGACGAGTTGCGCGGCCTGCTGTTTCAGCTCGGAGGCGACGTGCAGATCCTTCTCGAGTTGCGCGATGCGGCGGGTCCGCTCGGTGGACTCGAGGTTCGCCGCCTCCTGCGCGGCCCGCAGCGACTCGTTGATCGACCGCAGCGCCTGCTCGGCGATCGCGGTGAAGTGGTCGCGCAGCAACCGTTGGATCGACCGGAGCCGATCCTTCGACTCCTTGCCCACCTGGAAGCTGGCGTCGTCCGCGAACCGGCGGATCGCGGTCTTCGCCTCCGCCCGCCGCTTCAGGATCCGGCTCTCCCGGTCTTCCCGGTATGCCTTGGTGCCCAGCAGGACTCCCGCGCCGATCGAGATCGGATTGACCAGGGCCATCCCCATCATGGTGGTGATCAGACCGAACATGAGGACGCCGCCGTAGGAGCCGCGCATACCGACGAGGACCTTCTGCGTGATGCCGATGCGCCCCGCCTCGAGGTCGGCGAGCGACGCCACAGGTTCGAGGACCCCGTCCACGTTCGCGATGTCCAGGTGCGGCAGTTCGACGGCGCCCGTCTCCGCGAAGTGCTGCGCCACCACCTCGGCCAGCCACAGCGCGCGGTCGTGGGCCCAGACGAAGTTGTCGCCGATCGCGGTGGCGAATTCCTGCTCGAGCCACTGGCCCAGCGCGTCCCAGTCCTTGCCGGGATCGCCCTCGTCCACCGTCTCCTCCGCCTCCCGGGTGACGCGGCGCAACCGGTCCCGGAGGTCGTGGTCGATGTCCGCGGCCAGGTCGGCGATGCCGTCGCCGAGCGTCTGCTGCCACAGCGACGTCTTCTTGTGCAGTTCCTCGGCGGCCGCCTTCGCCTTCTGCAGTTCCGCGACCGCGGCGACGCCCTTCGCCGGATCACGCAGGGCGGCAAGCTCACTGCCGATCCCCAGGGTCAGATGCTCGGCGGCGGAGGACACGTCCAGCGACACGGCCCGGCGGGTGTTCGCCTCCGCACGCGCCACCACCCGGTCGCGCAGGAACGCGTACAGCTCGACGAAACCGGATTCGGTGTTGAGTTCCTCGTCCTGCAGTCGCAGCGCGTGCGAACGCAGCACCGAGGAGATCGGGATCAGGGGAACGTCCAGACCTGCGCGCGCGAGATGCCCGCGATCCGCCTCGACGATCTCGCGCCAGTGCGGGTACAGGTCGGTCTTGCTGATCAGGCAGGCCACCGACGGGCACAGGCTCGTGACCTGGCGGATGAAACCGAGTTCCGGCTCGGTGAATTCCTGGCTGGCGTCGGACAGGACGAACACGGCGTCCGACGCCGGAATCAGTCCGAGCGTGCTCGCGGCGTGCGGGTTTCCTGCGCCGCCCACCCCGGGGGTGTCGACGAGCACCAGCCCGTCGGCGAGCAGCGGGCTCGGGACATTCACCTCGACGCGCAGCACCTCCCGGCCCCCGGCGCGGGGTGAGGCCGGGGTGATGCCGTTCAGCTCGTCGAGTGGCAGCGGCACCCGGATCGGGTCGGCGCCCGGATCGGCGAGGACCAGCTCCGCCGACGCCGTCTCCGCGTTCTGGACGACGGTGGGGATCGCCGTGGTCTCGTCGTCGCCCACCGAGCACACGGTGAGATTGAGAAGCGAATTCACGAACTGGCTCTTGCCCTGCTTCAGCGGCCCGACCACCACGATCCGCATCCGCGGATCCTGCACCCGGCCCCGGGCGGAATCCAGGCGCTGGGCCAGGTCGCCGCGACCGAACCGCTTCGCCACGTCCAGGGCCCGCTCGAGCAGCGCCGTCATCGACTGGGATCGGGCTGGACTCTTCTCGGCGGCTGCACTGTCCATGAGCTTCGTTGACCCGCAATTCTTCCGACCTCGTGCGGGCACCTGTTCGGTGCCCCGACACCCGACTGTGAAACAGCCCCGCACGCATAACGCGTCCGGGGCTGATTTCGTTACATCGTACGGCGGTCCCGGCCGCCCCGTCTGGGGGATGCCGGAACCGCCGGCTCATCACGGCTCGAGGTGATCGACCACGCCCGTGACGTCGTGCGAGAGGTCCACCGAGGAGTCGGTGTCACCGAACAGCGAACCGTCGGTGTCGGCGTGCAGGCCCGAGTCGGCGCCGAACGCGTTGTCCGCGTCGATCGACGACCAGGTGTCGGCCCCGGTGTCGACGGCACCGCCCAGGGTGGATCCGAGGCCGCCGGCGATCGAACCGGTGGTGTCGACGACGGCGCCGCCGACCGCTCCGAGGTCCGCGGCGGCGGAACCGCCTGCGGAAGCGCCACCCGCGACCGATCCACCGGCGGACGCTGCGCCGTCGAGGGCGCCGCCCACTGCCGCTCCGCCGTCGACCGCTCCACCGACGGCACCGTCGAGGGCGCCGCCGACCGAGGTGCCGAGCGATCCGAGACCGCCCACGCCACCGGACAGTCCGGCGCCGAGATYGGCGGCCGCGTCGGTGGTGGCGTCCAGGCCCCCGGTCAGACCTGCGGTGGCGTCGACGGCGCTGTCCACGCTGCCTTCCAGTCCGCCGGCCACGTCACCGCCGATTCCGGCAGCGGCGTCCACGGTGCCGCCGAGGCTTCCGCCGACGTTCGCCGCCGTGTCCAGGGCGCCACCGAGGCTTCCGCCCAGGTTGGCCGCCGTGTCGAGGGCACCGCCGAGGTTCGCGTCCAGGCTCGCACCGGCGTCGGCGACCGCGCCGACCGAGGCGCCTGCCTCACCGACCGCATCGACGGCACCGCCGACGCTGCCGGTCAGTGCGGAGCGGAGGCCCGCACCGGTGTCGAAGATTCCACCCAGACCACCGGTGAGGCCGCTGGTCAGACCGGCGCCCAGGCCACCGGCCGTGTCCAGTCCGCCGACCAGGTTGGTTCCGAGGCTTCCGCCCAGGTCTGCGCCGGCGTCGGCAACCGCACCGACTCCCGCCGCGACACCGGCACCGATGCCGGCCGCAGCGTCCGCGCCGCCCGCCACACCGCCGCCGACCGCGCCGCCCACGTTGCCCGTGACGTCAGTGCCCACGTCGAGCAGCCCGCTCAGCGCGCCGTCGATGCCGCTCGTCAGGCCACCCGCGAGACCGGTGCCCGCGTCGAGCGCACCGTCCAGGGCGCCGCCAACACCGGCCGCCGCGTCGAGTCCGAGATCGGCGTCCAGAGCGGAGTCGAGATCGAGCCCGCCACCGGCCTCCAGTGCCGTCTCCAGTGCAGAACCGAGGGTCGCGCTGAGGCCGCCGTCCGCGCCGAGGACGCCGCCGAGAGCGGTGCCCAGCGTGCTGCCGATGCTTCCCTCCGCGCCGAGGACGCTGTCGAGGTCGAGGGCGCCGCCGGTCTCGAGCGCACCGCCGAGCACACCGCCGAGGGCCGCGCCGAGATCGGCGCCCGCGGCGCCGCCGGCACCGAACGCACCGCCGAGCAGACCACCCAGGTCGGTCGCCCCGCCGAGGTCGACTCCGCCGTCCGCGCCGAGCACCGCGTCGAGCGCCGCGCCCAGGCCTGCGGTGGCGTCACCGTCGACACCGAGCACTCCGCCGAGCGCGCTGCTGATCGTGGTTCCCAGATCGGCACCGGTGTCGAGGACACCGCCCAGCCCGAGGCCGCTCTCCAGTGCGCCGCCCAGGACCGTGCCCAGGTTCGCGCCTGCGTCGCCGCCCAGACCGAGGGCACCGCTCAGTGCCGTGGTCAGCTCGGAAGTCAGTTCTCCGCCGAGGCCGAGGTCGCCGCCGAGGCCGAGGTCCAGTCCGCCGTCCAGCAGGCCGCCCAGGTCGATGCCCGTCACGCCGCCGGCACCGAGCGCGGCGTCGAGAGTGCTGCCCAGTTGGGTGGCCAGGCCACCGTCCAGGCCGAGGGCGCCGCCGAGGACCGTGCCGAGTGCGGCGTCCAGTCCCAGTCCGCTGCCGAGTGCACCGGACAGTGCGCCGCCGAGGCCGCCGTCCAGATCGAGGGCGCCGCCGAGCAGACCGCCCAGGGCTCCACCGAGGTCACCGCTGACGTCGCCGCCGGCGCCGAGGACGCCGCCGAGGATGCCGCTCAGCGCGCCACCGAGGCCGCCGTCGGCACCGAGCACGGCACCGAGGTCGAGTCCGCCGCCGGCACCGAGCACCGCGTCCAGTGCGGTACCCAGACCGGCCGTGAGGTCGCCGCCGACTCCGAGTTCACCGCCGAGCAGCCCGCTCAGGGCACCGCCGAGGCTGCCGCCCGCACCGAGGATCGCGTCGAGGTCCAGTCCGCCGCCCAGGTCGGCGATCGAACCGAGCGTCGCGCCGAGGGCGCCACCGAGGTCTGCACCGAGGTCACCGCCCGCACCGAGGACACCGCCGAGCGCGCCACCGAGGACCGCGCCGAGGTCGGTGCCGAGGACTCCGCCGAGCGAACCGGCGACGTCGCCGAGCAGGTCACCGCCGAGCAGGCCTTCGAGGGTCGCGCCCAATCCGCCGCCGGCGCCGATCGCCGCGTCGAGGGCGCCGCCCAGCGTGCCACCGAGACCGGCGTCCACACCGAGCACGCTGCCGAGGGTCGTCCCGAGCACGCCACCGAGGTCGAGGCCGGCACCGACTCCGGTGAGGATGTCGCCGTCCACGCTGCCACCGAGGTCGACGACGCTGGCGAGGGCGGCACCGAGAGCCGCACCCAGCTCGGCGCCCAGGTCGCCGCCGATCGACAGGGCCGGCGCGAGGATCCCGGTGAGACCACCGGCGACGTTGACCACCGGCAGGGCCGTGATCGCCGCGGTGAGGGTGGTAGCGAGCTGCGCGGTCAGGTCGGCGCCCAGCCCGAGCGCTCCCCCGAGGGCTCCGCTGATCGTGGCGCCGAGGTCGAGTGCACTGCCGAGGTCGACGCCACCGGTGAGAGACAGTGCCGCGTCGAGGGCCGCACCCAGCGCGGCACCGAGCTGTGCACCGATCTCGCCGCCGATCTCCAGTGCGGCACCGAGCGCGGCGCTCAGGCCGGCCGCCAGTTCCGCGGCGAAGTCGAAGTCGCCGCCCAGGCCGGCACCCAGACCGAGGCCCGCGCCGGCTCCGAGACCGACCGCACCGCCGAGACCGCCGCCGARACCGAGGCCGGCGCCCAGGCCGCCACCGAGACCGCCGCCGACACCTGCGCCGATACCGCCGGCGACGTCACCGGCGACGTCGGCACCGGCGTTGACGATCGCTGCCAGGTCGGCCCCGCTGCCCGCGAACAGTCCCGACTCCGCGACCAGCGGAGCGACGGAGACGATGTCCGCGTGGCTCACACCCTGCAGACCGGCAGCGCACAGAGCGTCGGTCGGGTTGGCGCAGTAGGCCGCCGCAGCCTGCTCGTCGCGAAGAAGGCCGAGGATGAAGTCGAGGACGGCGTTGGTAGCCATGGCAATCTCTCCTGTGGTCGAGGTTCGGGGAGTTCGGGTGGCCACCACAACTGCTGTGACGGCGAGTGAAATACACGTTATGGATCGGCGGCCCCCTTCCCAACGGGGCGGCGCCCCCTACTCGCGGACCCCGGTATCGGGGATCTCCCATCGGGGGTCGGGGCCTCGCCGTTAGGGGATGAGGGGGCATTAGGGGATCGGCCCCGTAACTGCCGTCGACCTGCGCATCGGCGTAACGAAACGGCCGCCGCACGCGACAATTCGAGTGACCACGACGGCCCCGGCCGTCACATACGACGGCGGCACCGTCCGCCTGACACAGGCGGCGTGACGCCCGCCCGGACCACAGGAGTGGAACATGGCTGCAGCGCTCGGCATCGGTGTCGGATCGGTCAATACGGTGGCCGCCGTCGACACGGACGGGGCGAGCGTGACGGATGCCGCCGACCTCACCGTCCTGTCCCGCGCGAGTGTTCTGCACCTCTCCCCCGACCGCGCACCCGTACTCGGCGCCGACGGCGGCGAACCGGATGCGGTGACGGTGTCCGACTTCGCGAACCGCGTCGGCGACCCGGTCGGGATCCTCACCGACGACGGCTCGACCTACTCCGGCGAAGACCTCGTGGCCACCGCCGTGAGCTGCATCGTGCACGAGGCGGCATCCGGCAGGCACGGCCTCCCGGCCACCGTCGTCGCCCACCCGACCGTCTGGCCGCCGTACACCGTCGGCGTCCTCGCCGACGCGCTCGAGCAGGCCGGCGTCGCGGACGCCACCCTCGTGTCGGAGGCGCAGGCGGTGATGACGTGGCTCGAACGGACCCGCGGCACCCACGGCGACGCGTTGACCGTCATCTACGACCTCGGCGGCACCTCACTCGACATCACCCTGTTCCGTTCGGACGCACATGGCACGGAAACCGGGGTCCTCGGCAAGCCGGTGCGGTCCGAGGACTTCGGCGGCGCCCACTTCGACCACGCCGCCATGCAGTACGTCCTCGGCAACGTCGCCGACGAGTTCGGCGACATCGACCCGTTCGCCCCCGACACCGTCGCCGCGCTGACCCGCCTGCGGACCCGGTGCACCGCGGCGAAGGAGGCACTGTCCTCCGACACCGAGGCCACCATCGGCATCGAACTGCCCGGCATCTCCACCGATGTGCGGCTGGTGCGCTCGGAACTCGAAGACCTCATCCGCGAACCCCTCCAGGACTCGGTGACGCTGGTCCGCGAGAGCATCCACGCCGCAGGCCTCGAATCCAGCGACGTCACCCAAGTGGTACTCACCGGCGGCAGCGCCGCGATCCCGCTCGTCGCCGAACTTCTGTCCGCGGAACTGCGGGTTCCCGTCGTCGCGGCCGAACGTCCGGGCCACACCGCCGCCCTGGGCGCCGCGCTGCTCGCCGCCGACCGGGATGCGGGACGCGCCGCCGCCCCGACCGTCGCGCGGATGCCGGTCGTCGTTCCCACCGCCGCGCCTGCCACGGCAGCGCCCGCCGCCGTCCCGGCCGTCGAATCGGACGCCGACACCGTCGTCCTCGCCGCCCGGCCTCCCGCACCGAGACCCGTCGACCCCGCCCCCACCGGGATGTCGCGCAAGAAGAAGGCCGGGATCATCTCCGCATCCGTCGCCGCCATCGCCCTGCTTGCTGCGGGCGGGCTGTCGCTCGGCACGGTCTTCGACGTCGCACCGGCGTCCACATCCAGTTCGGGTTCGACCACCTCGCAGTCGTCGGGCACGTCGGCGGGCGCCGCCTCCACGTCCGGTCTTCCGGCGGAGGCCGCCGCGACAGGCGCCGTCGCACCCGGCACCGAGGCTGCGGGTGTCGCCGCCGCAACCGGTGTCCCCGGCACCGCGGCCGGCGTCGCGACTCCGGTCGCCGCACCCGGCACCGTCCCACCCGGCACCGTCGCACCCGCCGCGGCCCCACCGGCTGTCGCGGCGCCCGGCAC